>CAQVQZ010000009.1 GCA_948902155.1 uncultured Oscillibacter sp. | reverse complement strand
GCCTTTGTTTATTTCGCTCTCACTGTTGATGCACTTATGTGAACACCACCTAGGACAGGCAGTTGCGGACGGGGCCCTCGCACTTGCCCACCAGGCCGCCGGTGGTCTCCTTGGCCTTGATGGAGCCGGTGGCGAAGCAGTTTTCAATGGTTCCATAGCTGACGCCGGCAAAAGCGCCGCAGGTCTTCTTGCCCTCGATCTTCAAGTCCACCAGGCCCAGGTTCCGGATGGAGGGACTGGTGAAGGTCTCGTCGCCCAGGTAGCCCACCAGGGCGGCGTACTTCTCGTCCACCCGGCGGATGCAGAGGTTGGAAATCGTGTGGTACTGGCCGTCGATCCGGCCCTTGAACCAGCCGTCGGTCTTATCGGCGTTCTCGTCTTTGTTGGCGGAGATGGGCGGCATCCAGCCTTCCGCTTCCTCGCCGGAGGCGGCGGCAATGGCCTTGCCGATCTTCTCCATCAGGGGACCCATATCGATGTCCGCCGTCAGAACGTAATGCCCGTCCCGGGGGGCGTCGGGCTGGCCGTCCTTATTGGTGTCGGCGGATTTCCACGCGCCGGAGAGATACAGCAGCTCTTCCGGCGTGCTGATCTCGTATTGCTTGGCGGTCTTGTTGTAGGCGGGGGGCTTCGCGCCCAGGGAGACCAGGGTCTCCGTGTCCCAGCACTCCTCGTTCCACCAGCCCTCGGTCTCTTTGGCGGAGACTGCCAGGGCCGGCAGCAGCATCGCCAATACCAGCAGCAGGGACAGCAGTTTCGCGGTGGTCTTTCGCATGTTGTTCCATCCTCCTTCTTTGACGCCGCCGCGCCTGGATAAGAGGGCGCGGCATGGTCAGGTTTGCTTTAGGATAGCGCTTCCCACCACATTCGTCAATAGGATTTTGGCATTTTTGACAATAGTAACGATTTCGCAAGCGTTTGTTTTTGGAAGTTTACGCAAAAAATGTTGTCATTTGCGTAGAAGGGAAAAGGGAGATGGAGGCGCGGAACGATTTTGAGGGGCAATCGGCCGAATCTGCGCGAAAAAAGCGGAAACGATGCTGTTTTGGCATCGTTCCCGCTCTTTGTTCATGAAATGTTCATAAATGGAGCCGTTTCCGGATATTGTTATGAGTTAAGGGAGGCCAGCAGTTGTCCGCAGCTCGCTGTTTCAGCGGCAGGAGCATCCCTCGTTTTCCGGTCCTGGCCTCATACGGGAAACGGGGAGAGTTAACCTTTGACCTCCAGCAGGGAGGCACCGGCCTGGATGGTTCCCTCCACAGTGGGTGTCACGCTTTCATAGTCCTCCGTGTTGCAGATGATCATAGGCGTGGTGCAGAGATAGCCCGCCGCCTTGACGGCCTCCATGTCGAAGGAGATCAGCAGGTCGCCCTTCTTCACCTTCTGGCCCACCTCCACGTGGGCCTCGAAGTGCTTGCCGCCCAGTTCCACCGTGTTGATGCCGATGTGGAGCAGAATCTCCACGCCGTCCTCCGTCACCAGTCCGATGGCGTGGTGGGTGTCGAAGAGGTTATCCACCTCCGCGTCCGCCGGAGCGTAGAGCTTGCCCTCGCTGGGCTCGATGGCCACGCCGTCGCCCAGGACCCGGTTGGAAAACGCCTCGTCCTGGACCTCCTCCATGGGGAGCACGGTCCCGTTCATGTGAGCGCCCAGCACGGCGTCGGTCTTCTTAGCGGGGACGGAGGCTTTTGGAGCGGCGGGAGCGGGGGCGGGAGCCGCCAGGCCGTCCAGCTGGTCCGCCTCGGGAGTCTCCATAAAGTCCACCAGGTTGGACTTGATAACCGCCACCTGAGGGCCGTAGACCACCTGGACGCCGTTGCCCTTGTGGATGACGCCGGAAGCGCCGGACTGCTTGAGCATCGCGTCGGAGACCTTTTCCGGGTCGATGACCGTCACCCGGAGGCGGGTGGCGCAGCAGTCCACGTCGGAGAGGTTGCCCTTGCCGCCCAGGCCCTTGAGAATCATGGCGGAGACGGGGTCGGACACGCCCGCCGGGCTGGAGCCGTCGGGACCCACGCCGGTCTTGGCCTTGAAGTCGGAGCGGGTGAAGAGCTTGGTCTCCTCGCCCTCGTCCTCCCGGCCGGGGGTCTTGAGGTCCATCTTGGTAATCATGAAATAGAAGGTGAAGTAGTAGAGCACGAAGTACACCGCGCCTACGATCACCACCCAGATCCAGTGGGTCTTGGCGTTGCCCTGGAGGATGCCGAAGAGGGTCAGGTCGATGATGCCGCCGGAGAAGGTCATGCCCACGCCCACGTTGAAGATGTGCATCAGCATGTAGGACAGGCCCGCGTACACGCAGTGGGCGGCGTACATCAGGGGCGCGACGAACAGGAAGGTAAATTCCAGGGGCTCCGTGATGCCCGTCAGCATGGCGGTGAGGGCGGCGGAGATCAGCAGGCCGCCGGCCACCTTCCGCTTCTCCGGCTTCGCCGCCCGGTACATGGCCAGGGCCGCGCCGGGGAGGCCGAAGATCATGAAGGGGAACTTGCCCGCCATGAAGCGGGTGGCGGAGACGGAGAACACCTCCGTGGACTTGGAGGCCAGCTCCGCGAAGAAGATGTTCTGGGCCCCCTGGATGGTCACGCCGTCCACGATGGCCGTGCCGCCCACGGCGGTCTGCCAGAAGGGCATATAGAACACGTGGTGCAGGCCGAAGGGAATCAACGCCCGCTCCAGAATGCCGTAAATCCAGGTGCCTGCGTAGCCGGAGCGGATCACCAGGTCGCCCAGGGCGGCGATGCCCATCTGGACGATGGGCCAGACGAAGAACATGGCGATGCCCACCACCACGAAGACGGCGGTGCAGACGATGGGCACGAACCGGGTGCCGCCGAAGAAGGACAGCACCTGGGGCAACTGAATCTTGTAGAAGCGGTTGTGCAGCGCCGCCACGCCGAGGCCGACGATGATGCCGCCGAAGACGCCCATTTGCAGCGTCGTGATGCCCAGGGTGGAGGTGGTGGTGTTGGCCGCCATGGCCTCCACGCCGCCCCGGGCGGTGATCATAGCGGAGATAGCGGTGTTCATCACCAGATAGGCGATGGCGCCGGAGAGGGCGGCGACTTCCTTCTCCTTTTTCGCCATGCCGATGGCCACGCCCATGGCGAAGAGCAGGGCCAGGTTGTTGAACACGGCGCTGCCGCACTGGTTGCAGATGTCCAGAATGGTGTAGGCGACGCCGCCCTCGTAGATGACGCCGGTGAGGCCGTAAGCCTCCAGCATGGTCTGGTTGGTGAAGGAGCTGCCGATTCCCAGAAGCAGGCCCGCCACCGGCAGCAGGGCGATGGGCAGCATGAACGAGCGGCCCACCCGCTGCAGAACGCCGAAAATTTTGTCCTTCATAAAACTTCCTCCTTGTCACACAGTATGGCGCTTTCTGTAAAAATCCATACCGTCCGGACTGAAAATGGCTCCCGTCCGGGCGGTTTCGCCCGAAATTGGTTACGATCCCGCTCGATTCACTTCCTGGGGAGGTTGATGCGCTTGAGGTGGATGGTGAGATAGATCAGCTCCTCGTCGGAGACGTCCTTCTGATAGGTGTTCTTGATGTACTCGCCCACGCACTGGGCGCATTTGTAGTGCTGTTTGCAGCTGCGGACGATCATGTCCCGGAAGTCCGGGTCGTAGTCCTCCGGCGTCCCCGGCGCGGCCTGGAAAAGGCGCTGGGCGAAATAGCGCAGGTGGACCACGAAGCGGTTGAAGTCCAGGGATTCCCGGTCGAAGGTCTTCTGGTAGAAGTATTCCACCACCTCCAGCGTCCCCTCAATGAGCTTGGTGATGTCCACCATGACGCTCATGGAGGTGTTCAGCTCCGCGTTGACGATGTGGAGGGCGATAAAGGCCGCTTCGCTGGGATTCAGGTCTACCTGAATCTCCCGCTGAATGCCCCCCAGGCAGTGCTGGCCCAGGCGGTACTCCGAGGGGTAGTAGCTCATGATGGCCCCCTGGAGGGGGTTCGTGAACTCCACGCCGTTCTCCTTGCGCTTGATGGCGAAGCTGATGTGGTCCGCCAGGGTGATGAGAAGGGATTCGTTCAGCGGCGCGGTGATCTGTGTCTTGATATACTCGATGAGGTCCTGGGTGAGCTTCAGGTGCTCGATGGGAATCTGCTCGCACAGCTCCCGGAGCTTCCGCTGCTCCGCCTTGTTCTCCATGTGGTAGGTCTTTTCAAAATGGGCCGGGTCCACCCGCTCTCCGATCTTCCGCTGGAACCCCAGGCCCTTGCCGGAGACGATCATCTCATTGCCCCGGTCGTCCACCACGCAGAGGATGTTGTTGTTGATGACCTTTTTGATTCGCATCCTCCGCCTCCTCAAAAAAAACAGACCGACCCTATCCGAAATCCCCCAATGGGGATGAAAGCGGACAGAGTTGGTCAAGCCCGGCAAGCCGGTAACATTCCAACATGTAGTTGCGTTTATCATAGCGTTGTCCGGGGAAGAAGTCAAGAGAAGATTTTGGAAGGGAATCGATTTCTACTGATTGAACAAAGGGTTTCGCCGGTTTTTAGACATCCTGGCAAGATGGAAGGGGGAGGGAAGCGGCCGGGCCCTTTTGGGGCCCGGCCGCTCTGGTCCGATGTTGATTTGCAGTTTTTACAGGGAATATACGAAAATCTTCCGCGCGAGCGGGTCGCAGACATACAATCTGTTCCCCTGCACCAGCAGCCCTCTCGGCGTCCACAGCCCGCCCAGGGGCTGGTCCGGGGTTGAAAACAGCTTATAACAAGTAAAACGCAAGAAGATACCTTTTAAGAAAGCGGCCCGCGAACGAAACGCCCTCACCACTCCTTCCGAATCTCCGCCTCTTCCACCTGATACCTCCGGAGGAACTCCTGAAAATCCCGGTCATTCCGAATGAGCATCAGCTCCTCAAACCTGCAACTGGCCGGGTCCTTGAACCCCGCCACCTGCTCTCCCGTGCAGATGCTGGCCCGAATTACGGGAACCTTTCCGCTCTTGTCATAGTCGGCTGCCGCCGGCTTTTTCCGTTTGCCAAACAGCATGATTTTCCTCCCAATTCCTCATATACCGCTCTGTCTGATTGCCGAAACCGGAACGCTCCCATATCAGAACCAAAGCCATTCCAAAAAACGCGCCATCGCCTTGGCTCCCTCTTCGGGGCCCCGCAAAATCGAAGATTTTGTGGGGAAAGGAGGAAGGAATGAAGCGTGTGGAGCCGTCGCCCTTCGGGTGGCGGCGGAACAGAGCGGAATTTCTTCCGACGCGGGAGCTGGCAGCGCCGGAGGCGGTGACTGAGGGTTTTCTTCTCTAAAGTGCCGCACGCAGTACCTGGAAGGGGAAACCCTCCGTCATTTGCTTCGCAAATGCCACCTCCCTTTTCAGGGAGGTAAAGCTGCTTTCCTGAACTGAATGACATTGCTTCCCTATCAGGACTCCCCCTCCCCACCATCCTCCTCCCGCTCCTCCTCTCCGGCGTCCCCCAGGGGCGCCTGCCCCAGCTGCATCCGGACCTGTAACAGCAGGGCCACCGCCTGGGCGCGGGTAATGGGTTCCGTCTTCGCATCCGGTTTCATGCCTGTCCCTCCTGTCCTACCGGCAGCAACGACACCTGGGCGGTGAACTCCCCGCCCCGCCGCCGGAACCGCGCCCTGCCGCCGTACTTCTCCGCGATCTCGCTGACGCTGCGCAGCCCGACTCCCGTCCGGCCCCGGACCTTGCCCGACGGAAAGGTCCGCCAGTCCACAAAGCCCTCCGTGTCCTCTCCGGGCCCGCAGGCGTTCACCACCTGCAAAAGCAGCGCCTTCCCCACCGGTCGGAGTTCCAGCGTAATCCGCCGCTCCCCCTCCGGCAGCCGCCGGACCGCCTCGACGGCGTTCTCCAGGCAGTTGCCCAGCAGCACCGTCATGTCCATGTGCTCCACGCCGCTCCGGCCCTGGAGCTCCGCCCGGCATTCCATGGCGATGTTTTCCTCCCCGGCCTGGGCCAGGTAGTAGCCCAGCACGCTGTCCACCGCTGGGTCGCCGCAGTATTTGTGCCGCTCCAGCTGGTCGTAGACCGTGCCGTACTCCTGGAGGTAAGCGGCCAGCTCCTCCGTCCTGCCCTGGGCGTTCAGCACGCCGATGGCGTGGAGGTGGTGCCTCAGGTCGTGCCGCAGACGCCGCACGCCCTCCATCCGGCTGACGATGGCCTGATACTGCACCCGGTAATCCGCCAGCTGCCGCGCCGTAGCCGCCTCCCGCCGCGCCAGCCGATCTCCTGGAAGAACAGGATGTAGGCGATCATATCCGTTATAATCAGCGCCGCGACGAACAGCGGCACCTCCGGAGTCAGCTCGAACCGGGGATTATAGATCGCCGCGATGAACAGCAGCGCCACAATCCACAGATACGCCAGCCCCCGGACCGCCTCCCGCCCGCGGAAGGCAGGCAGATTCCGCCGCAGGATGTGGCGGAGGAAGAACCAGACCAGCGGCCAGGTGACGAGGTTCACCGCCAAAAGGCACAGATCAAAGGTCAGGCTCCCGGACTCGGCGTTGATGTCCGCCGCGTAGCGCTCCCGCAAAATCAGCGCCGCCATCACGTTGCTGACGGCCTGCAAAGCCAGATCGTAGTGAATCAAAAACGTCCCCACCAGCACCTTCCGCACCGGGGCCGTGCGCACCGCCCGGGACCAGCCGAAGAAAAACGCCGCCGTCATCACCGCCAGCGCGGCGTCCCGGGCCACGATGTCCCGCTGTCCGTCCCGGCTGGCGAAGGGGCTCAGCAGCGCCAGAACCACGCTGCCCAAAACCGCAAAGAGGACGGCCCCCGCGTAACCCCGCCGCCTGTCATAGGCCAGCTCCCCGTCCCGGAAGGGCGCGAAGGCCAGCAGCGCCAGCGGAATGGTTTGCAGCCAGCGCATCAAGAGAAACCGCGGGTAAATCATCCAACGCACCCCTTTGCCCGATTCCCTCCGCGGAAGCCTCCACCCAACGCAGCGCTTCGCAGAAGCATACGCGTATATTTTACCTGTTTTTTCCGAAAAGTACAAGACCGTTCGCACGGATTTTTCAAATCTTCTGAAAAAATATGCAGCGTCTTTGCTTGAAAGCCAGACATCGGCCCTTGCCCTGCCCTTCTTCCATAGCCGGGAGCTGAATTTTATGAAGTAAAAAATTCAGACTTGACTTTCATAAAATTAAGGTTTATATTTAATATTATGAAAGGACGTGATCGAATGGCCATTATGCCGCCCTGGATGGCGGACCTGGAGGAGCAGGACCTGACCTTCATCAAGCGCTTTCTCCTGGCCTCCGGCTCCCTGAAAGAGGTCGCGGCCCAATACGGCGTCAGCTACCCCACGGTCCGGCTCCGCCTGGACCGGCTGATTCAGAAAATCCGCCTCAGCGAGTCGGCGGAGGCAGACCCTTACATCGCCCTGGTGAAGCGCCTGGCGCTGGACGACAAGCTGGACTTCGACACGGCCAAGCTGCTCATCAACGCCTACCGCTCCGCCCTCCCGCCGCAGCCGGAGGCGGAAAAGCGCCCCCGTTCCCCCCGCCCCGGCGGAGCGCCGGAACCGGCGTAGTCTCCGTGCATTCAGCCGGAGAAACCGCCCCGCATGCCCCAGCCTCCGCCGGTGGTGAACGCAGATTCTAAAAATATGGAGGTACGTTATGTTGGTTGGTTCCCGATTTATCATCTTCACTTTATCGCTCGTGCTGGTCGTCTTGGCCGGCGGCGTGTTCCTGCAAATTTTCCTCTCCAGGCGGGAGAGCCGCTGGCCGGGACTGGTGCTGCCGCTGCTGGCGTTTTTGCAGTCCCTGCTCCTGCCGCTGAACGTGGCGGACACCGGCAGCACGTCTCAGAACATCCTGCTGGTGGTGGTGACCCTGCTGGCGGGGAACATCCCCACGCTGATTCTGCTGGCCATCTACTGGGCGGTCCGGGAGAAGCGGAACGTCAAAAACCAGCTGGACAAGATGAATATCAACGACCTGTGAGCTTTGCCGAAAATGACCCCGAATACGAATCGCTGGTCGATAGCCCTGCCCATGTAGGGGCGGCTATCAGCTGCCCGACTTTCCGCACCCTTCCAGATAAAGAAAACGGGCGGTTGATACCGCCCGCGCCTCTTTTTTCGCCTGTTTCGCCGAAACCTCACCGTCTCCCGCTCCGCGCCTGGAGCGCCGCCAGCGCCTGCCGCAGGGGGCGGAACAGCACCAGGGCCATGACGAAATTGCCCGCCCCATGGAGCAGGTCCATGGGGATCCCGGCGACCCACCAGGATACCGCGAAGGCCCATCCGCCGATCACCCAGTACACCGCCGCGCACAGCCCGCCGAACAGCAGCCCGAAGCACCCGGAAAGCACCGCCCATCCAAAGGGAAACTCCACTCTCCGCAGAAGCCGGGCGGCGGCGAACAGCACCAGCCACACATAGAGATAGGCGATGTTCCAGAGCCCGATGCCCCAGATTGCGAACTCCAGAAACACGTACAGGTAAACGGCATACAGCCCCTTCCAGCCGAAGCACACCGCCAGCAGCATGACCATCAGGGACACCGGCTCGATGTTGGGCAGCTGGGCCATGGCCATCTTCAGCACGAACATCAACGACCCCATCATGCCCAGGAGCAGCAGCTCCCGGATGTCGGTCCGCCGCCGCTCAGCCGGTGGTGTAGGTCCACTCATAGACGTCACCGTCCCGCAGGACCACGCTGTCGGCTCCGGTTTCCGCGTCCGCCCCGTTGCAGGTCAGCTTCCACCAGCTCTGGTCCCGGCCGAAATCCACCGTTTCGCCGTCCACGGTCTTGACAAACAGCCCAAACTCGCTGTCCTCGCCCTGAATCAGCCCCTCGGCCTGCAAAAGCTCGCCCAAATACGCCTTCTCGGTATGATACTGAAACTCCGCCCTGGCCCCGTCGCTGTGGACGACCGCCACGGTCACGTTTTTCTCGCCCGCCGCCGTCTCCGGGCGGCTGGACCGCCACAGGCTCCAAAGCCCCGCCGCCAGCACGCAGAACACCGCCAGCGCGGCGGCTCCGAACAGAATCTTTTTCCGATCCATCACAATTCCCTCTCCAATCAAAGCCGGTCATTCCCTGCCAAAATCCGGCAAAATTTACGGACGCGCTGTCTTGAAGCGCCGCCAGTCTTCAGCAGCCGCCTCAGCCCTCCGCGTAGCGCACCTCTCCCCGCAGCTCCAGCAGCCCCTCCTGCCGCCAGAGGCCCGCGTCCAGGACGAAGCCGCCGCCGCAGGGGGCGTTCCACTCGAAGTAGCCCTTCCGGGGCAGGGCGCAGCGCTCCATCACCGCCATCTGGGTGCCCCCGTGGGCCACGACGGTGAGGCATTCCTCCCCCCGCTCCAGCGCCTCGTCCACCAGGGCGGAGAAGGCCCGGCACACCCGCGCGGAGAAGTCCGCCCGGCTCTCGCCGCCGGGACAGCCCACGACCCCGCCGCTGTCCACCCAGGCCCGGTAATCCGGGTCCTGGGCCATCTCCTCGTAGGTCCGGCCCTCAAAGACGCCGAAGCTCACTTCCCGCAAGTCCCGCACCGGCGTCTGCCGGGCCTCCGGGAACAAGATGGCGGCGGTCTCCCGGGCCCGCGTCAGGGGGGAGACGTACACCGTTTCCGGGGCGTAGTCCGCCCGGCGGAGCATCGCCTTCCCCGCCGGAGAGAGGGGGATGTCCCGCCGCCCCTGGTAGCGGTGTTCCTCATTGTAGGCCGTCAGGCCGTGGCGCAGCAAAACGATTCGCATGCCGGGCCTCCTTTCCGCGTCCGTCTCCGGACAAAAAAAGATCATCCTGACAGATGACCACAGAGTTTGCCCCCAGGGGCAGCGGTACAATCAAGACCTCGTGATCCGGAGCGGCGCTCCTGTACCCGCAGCCGGCAGGTCTCCTGACTCGCAGATCGACGCGCGCCGCCGCCTTCCCGGCGTCGGGCCTGTTTCATATCTGTCGAAACGCCGTCTTGGAGCATCTTTTTCCGCTGGGACTGCGTTGCTTTGACTTGAAATCCGTCAGGATTCCCGCGTCAAAGCGCCTTGCCCAGTGAAAAAATCTGCGCCAATCCGACATTCCGCCAGATATGAAACAGGCTCTTACGCCAGTGGCCGCCTCTCCGGCATAGGCGGAGCGCTCCCTGCATACAGTGACGAGATCGTACAGGCTTTTCACCTGTTTCCCTTTTCACCGGCCCCAAAGGGCCGGAACCCGCTGCATTTCCCTATTCGGTTTTTCCTTTCCGGATACACTGCCATTCTAGCAAAGTTCCCCTGGGAAAGCAAGTACCAAAACCCTGGGCTTTCAGGGGTTCGGATACTTTTTTCGAATACGCTTGCCTTTCCCGCCCGCAGGGGCTATGATAGAATCAACATAGGATTTGCGTTCTGACGGGCGCCCGCGCGCCCTGGAAGGAGGAGTGTAAAAATGGCAGCGATGAAAGAGCGCCTGCACAGCGGCCCGCCCCTGCTGGGCACCATGGTCACGGCCTTCGACAGCCCCGAGCTCCTGCGCCTGGCCGCCAACGCCGGGCTGGACTGGGTGTTCATCGACACGGAGTCCGTCTGTCCCTCTCCGGACCGCCTGTCCGCCATGCTGGGCTACGCCCAGCTCACCGGCCTGTCCGCCGTGGTCCGCATTCCGGAGCTGTCCAAGGCGGAGGCGGGCCGGGTCCTGGACCTGGGGGCGGCGGGCCTGATCTGCCCCGACGTCCGGGAGGCGGCGGAGGCCCGGGAATTGGTCCGCCTGGCCAAGTACGCCCCGGAGGGCCAGCGGGGCGTGGCCCTGGACCGGCCCCACACCCGCTACCGCGCCGGCGGCACGCCGGAGAAGCTCCGCTACATGGCCGAGGCCAACCGGGCGCTCCTGCTGGTCTGCCAGATCGAGTCCCAGGAGGGCCTGTCTCATGTGGACGAGATCGCCGCCGTCCCCGGCGTGGACGGCCTTCTCATCGGCCCCAACGACCTGACCCAGGCCATGGGCATCTTCGGCCAGATTGACCACCCGGACTTTCTGGAGGCGGTCCGCCGCATCTGCCGCGCCGCCGAAGCCCACGGCAAGGCCGTGGGCATGAGCTGCGGCAGCGTCGCCGCCTGCCGCCCCTGGGCGGACCTGGGGGTCCGCTTCTTCCAGGTGGGCACGGACGTGTCCCTGTACGCCGGCGTCCTCCGGACCATGCGGGACCAGTGGCGGGAGACCTTCGAAGCCTGACCCCGAATCCAAAATGAGGCTCCGTCTTTCGTTCGAAAGACGGAGCCTCTTAGAACCTGTATTCATAACCGGGGAATGTCGGCTGAGCGAGGGATTTTGCCCTCAATCGAGGCAAATTTTTTTCGCGGGCTGCCGCCCGGGGAAAAAATTTAACGAAGAGTGGGGGCAAAAGACCTGCTCAGACGGCGTTCAACGGTTGTGAATACAGGTTCTTAAAGTTTAGTCCTTCCGCATGGCCTCCACGATCTTCTGATACTGCCGGGTGATGTGGCCGTAGCCCTCCCTGCGGTGGGGCAGCAGGCAGCGGCTGCAATCCTTGATCCCGTTTTCCAAGTATGTAAAGTTCCCGCCGCAGTTCTCCCCCAGCATGTACAGCGGGCAGTAGCAGAACAGGCAGTTGAACTCCGCCCCCTCCGGCACGTCATGGCAGGGGTAATATTCACAGGCCGTGTTGGCGAAGAAGGAATAGCCCTTCCCGTACCATTCCGGACGCTCTCTTCCGCTCATACCGCCGCCTCCGGTTCTCCCCGTACGGTGATCAGCTCCAGGAAGCGCACGGCCTCCTCGGACAGCTTCACGTCCCGGTTCCAGGCCGCGAACACCCTGGACGGGATGGGGGGGTCGATGATCTCCTTGCGCACCAGATGGGGGTCCATGTTCAAAAGCGACGCGGAGAAGGGCAGCACGGCGATGCCGATGCCCGCCTTGGCCCAGCTGAGAAGGGACAGGGCGTCGTTGTTCTTGCAGATGATGTTGGGGATGAAGCCGCAGGTTTTGCAGTATTCCGTAAACATGGAGATGTACCGCCGGTGGAGCAGCAGGGGGAAGTCCCGCAGCTCCGACAGGGGGATGGCGCTCTGCTCGAAGCCCGCGTAGAAGGCCGGGTCCGCCAGGGCCACGAAGCCGTCCTGCCCATGGCCCTCCAGGGCGTCGTCCTGGATCAGGCGGCAGTTGTAGCGGTCCTTGTTGAAGGGCTCCCGGACGATGCCGATGTCGATCTTGTGGTCGTCCAATGCCGCCAGGATGTCCGTGGTGCTCTCCTCGGACACCTGGATATCCACATGGGGATACTGGCACTGGTAGGCGTAGATCCAATCGGGAAACAGCCGGCTGGACACCGAGTTGACGGTCCCCACGCGAATCGCGACCTTGGGGGAGGTGGTCTTGCTCCGCACCTCGTTCACCGTCTGGTTCAGCATATCCAGGATCTCCTGGGTCCGCCGCACCAGAAGCCGCCCGGACTGGGTGATGGCCAGTCCCCGCTTGGTCCGCTCGAACAGCGGAACACCCAGCTCATCCTCCAGCGCCTTGAGCTGGAGGCTCAGGGGCGGCTGGGAAACGTGGAGCTTTTCCGCCGCCTGGGTGATGCTCCCCGTCTCCGCGATGGCCAAAAAATACTCCAGCTGTTTCAAGGTCATAAAGCGATCCCTCCCCGCATTTGAAAAATAAAAGAAGCGTTTGCCCAAGCCATCGTTTTGGTATTGGCAATCCCGAAAAGAACCATTTATACTGAATAATAAAGAAGTGTTTTTTCTCCCCGCCGTCCAACCCGCCGCAGGCGCGTCCGCCTGCATGAGTGAAGAGACATCGTGAATACGGAAGAATGGAGGCGCGCCATGACGATCCAGCAACTGAAATGCTTTCTGCAAATCGCACGGGCCGCCTCGCGTCCCGGCGGCGGGACCTCCCTCTCCCTGGACCTGAAGCTCCAGGCCCTGGAGCGGGAGCTCTGCGCCTCCCTCCTCACGGAAAACCGGACCCTCACGGCGGCGGGCCACCACCTCCAGGGCCAGGCGGAAGTCCTGCTGTCCCATCTGGAACAGATGGCGGCGGACGTCTACCAGGAGGGCCTGTCCGAGGTCCTCCGGGTGGGGGCCGTCCCCTCCATGAACGTGCGGCTGCTTCCCAAAGCGGCCTTGTCCTTCCGCCGGGAGTTCCCCGGCGTCCGCCTCCGGGTCCAGGAGGGCTCGACGGAGCATCTGCTCGCCCTTCTCCGGCGGGGGGAGCTGGACCTGTGCCTCCTTCGGGAGCCCTTCGATCCCGCCGGGGTCCAAAGCCTTCCCATCCGGGACCCGGCCCTCCGGCCCGGCGAGGAGGACGGCTTCGCCGCCGCGGCCCCGGCCCGTTTCTTTCCGTCCCGCCACGGGCCCCTGGCGCTGGAGGACCTCTGGGGCAAGCCCCTGCTCATCCTCCGCCGCTACGGCGACGCCCTCCGGGACGCCTGCCGCCGCCGGGGCTTCGTTCCCCGGACCGTCTGCGAGAGCGACAGCCCCCACGCCGCCCTGCTCTGGGCGGAGCACGGCCTGGGCGCGGCCATCCTTCCCTTCACCGCCGCAGTGCTGCGCCCCAGCTCCCAGCTGGTCATCCGGCGGCTGGACGCGGACCTTCCGCCGCCGCCCGTCCGCCTGGCCCTGCCCTCCGGCGCGGACCTCACCGACGAGGTCCGGACCCTTCTCCGCCTGCTACAGGGCTAGAATCGCCCTTCCCCAGCATCCGGCGGAACAGCGTCACCAGATTCCCGGTCAAAAGCGCCGACGCCGCCGTTCCCAGTCCCACGGACAGCACCCGGCCCAGGGTGATCCACTCGATGACCACGGCGCAGACCGTCCACAGCACGTCCCCCGCCAGCTTCACCCGGCCCAGGGGCCGCTGGTACTCCCGGCTCACCAGCCGCAGCAGCGCGTCCGGCGCGGGCAGGACCATCTCCACCGACACGATCAGCACCAATCCAAAGGCGCTGCACACGATTCCCGCCAGGCACACCCCGCACCGGGCCAACATGCCCGCCGGGGTGAAGGCCAGGAGGGCCATGTACATGTCGATCAGCCCCCCGAACACCACGGACAGCGGGAGCTGGAACAGAATCGCCCCCGTGACCCGCCGCAGGATCAGCACCTGAAGCAGGATGCAGAACACGTGGAACAGCGTCTGGGCGTTCCCCAGGGTCAGGGGGGTCAGGTTCGCCGCGGCGGAGGGGATGGAACTGATGGGCGACATGCCCAGGTCCGCCTTTTTGATCAGAACGATGCCAAAGGACATCACCAGAAGGCCCGCCAGATAGACGGCAAGCTTTTTCTTCGAAATCTCCCCCACCTCCAGCCATTGCGCGCCGAACCGTTATCATCCATTATAAAGAAACAGCCGCTCTGCCACAACACACAAGTTTTGGGAAAAAGTTTGGACAAATCCGCCTGTTTTGTACGAAAGCCCGTCCAGATTTTCATTTATTAAATGCCCTCCGCCGGAGAGGCATATTTTATATATTTGCCATTTCGCCTTGCAGACGGTATACTGTTTCAAGAGCGTGGAAGCGTTTTCGCGGAGATATGGGGCGGTTTCCGATATTTTCATTCCCCATTCCCGACTCAACATAAGGGAGAGTGATAATCGACATGGCGGCAAAGGAAAAGATATGCCATGCGCTTTTGGAACTTTTGAAGGAAAAGGACGTCAACGACATCACTGTCAGCGAGCTGATCCGCCTGGCCGGCGTCAGCCGCTCCTCCTACTATTACTACTTTTACCGCCCAAAGAGCATTCTGGACGACCTGCTCCAGGACTTTTTGAACACATATGCCGAGCTTCTGAACACTCTGGGCCCGGATACCGCCTCCGACGGGCAGAACGCCGCCCTGGCGCTGGCCCGCCATTTTTACGAGCATCGCACCCTGGCGTCCCGGCTGTTCTTCTCCAACTATCACGACAAATTCCTGTCCGACCTCATCCGCGTCTACCTCTCCGCCCTGGAGTCCTACGACGTCTACGCCGAGGCCGATGGACGATTGGAAAAGGTGGAGGACCCCAGCCTCCTGGGCCTCTACTCCTATGACGCGGGATACGCCTTTGCCGGGCGGATGGAGTGGTGGGCCGGTTCCGGCTTCGCCCTCTCCCCGGAGGAGCTCCTGGCCTGCACAGGCCGGATGGAGCGCATGACCCGCGTCCGTTTCCTCCGCCGCTCCGCCAAGCCCTGACAGCCCTCTCCGGCGAGGTCCGGCCCCCAAGGCCCGGCCTCGCTTTTTCGCGCCCTTCCTCATCCAAAATCCGGAAATTTCGCTTTTTTAACTTTATACCAAACAGGCGCGTTTCGCAAGTTTTTTCGCCAAAAAACAGCGAAAAACACAAATCGGACCGGAAAAATATAGAGCAAATGACAAAGGCTCCCATTCCCCCCTTCCGCCGCCGCTGTTACCAGATTGTAACTTGCCTTTTTGTTATACGGCTGTATAATAAAACTATATTATACAATTGTATAAGGAGGTATCCCCATGAAACGCTTAGGCGACGCGGAACTGGAGCTCATGCTGGCGGTCTGGTCCGCCGGAGAGCCGGTGACGGCCTCTTACGTCCGGCAGAAGCTGCGGGGCAGCCGGGACTGGCCTCTCCCGGCGGTCCTCACCTCCCTGAACCGCCTGGTGGAAAAGGGCTTTTTGTCCTGCGAGAAGCAGGGCCGGGGCAACCGCTACCGCCCCGTGATTTCCGAAGACGGCTACAAGACCGCCGAGAGCCGGGGCATCATCGACCGGCTCTACGGCAGCAGCTTCACCGGCATGGTCGCCTCCCTCTACGACGGCCGCGCCATCGGCAGAGACGACCTGGAGGAGCTGCGCCAATACCTGGACCGCCTGGAGGAGGAAGCGCCATGATGGAGATTCTGCTGAGCACCCTGAAATGGAGCGCGGCAACGGGGACCGCCGCCCTGCTTCTCACCCTCTGCAAGCCTCTGCTGGACCGGCGTTACAGCGCCAAATGGCGCTATGGCGCGTGGCTGGTCCTGGCGCTGCTTCTGCTGCTGGCCCCGGTCCGGTGGGAGGACCGCCTGCCCCGGCGGGCGAAGCCCCCGGTCATCATCGACGTGCCCCACGCCGCCGTGGACTTCCGGGACGGCCTGACGGTCCGGCCCGCCCAAGCTCCCGCTGTCCCCATGGAACCCGGCAGGCCAGCCCCGAGGGAATCCCTGCCCCTGGAGACGGTCCTGGCAACCCTCTGGCTGGCGGGGGCGGGCCTGTTCCTGCTCCGCCATCTGGCCGGGACCTGGCGCTTTGCCCGCCGGGCCCGCCGCTGGAGCCGCCCCGCAGGGGAGGACGCTGCCCGCCTCTACGAGTCGGTCCGCCTGGAAATGGGCCTGGGGAAGGCTCCGCCCCTGGCGGTCAGCGCCCAGGTGGACAGCCCCATGGTCCTGGGCCTGTTCCGCCCCCGGCTGCTGCTGCCCGAGGGGGACTTCGCCCCCCGACAGCTGGCCTTCATCTTCCGCCATGAGCTGACCCACTACAAACGGCGGGACCTGTGGTACAAGCTGGTCCTACTGTCCGCCAACGCCCTCCACTGGTTCAACCCCCTGATCTACCTTCTCCGCCGGGAGGCGGAGCGGGACCTGGAGCTGACCTGCGACGACGCGGTGATGGCCGGGGCGGACCTGGAGACCCGCCGGACCTACAGCGAGACCCTCCTGTCCTCCATCCGCCCCCAGAAGCGCAAGAGCCTCCTCTCCACCCACTTCTACGGCGGAAAAGAGGCCATGAAAGAGCGCTTCCGGAACATCCTGGGCAAGCGTGGCCGGAAGCAGGGGCTGGCGGTCCTGGCGGCGGCGCTGCTGGCGACGGTGGGCGCGGCCTGCGCCTTCGGCCTCCGGCCCAGCGGGGACCTCAGCGCCGCCGAGCTGGCGGAGTGGCAGGCCCGCATCGATGATCCAGCGTTCCAGCCCTGGATCTCCCGCATGTACACGGACCCGGCCCTTCTTCCGCCGGAGGAGCTGCGGACGGAGGCCGCCCCGGTCCGGGCCGCCGTGACCGGCGGCAGCCGCCGGGACGGCGGGCTTCTCAGCCTGGAGCTGGAGGGAGCCTTTCCCAACGGCCTGACCCAGGGCACGCTGATCCTGCGGGACGAGGCCCCCATCTACTTCTCCACGCCCTTCTACAACGTCGTGGAGGGCGAGTCCCGGAAGCTGATGAACACCCGCGCCGCCCTCCACATCGCCGAGTCGGCGGAAAACGACTTCATCACCGGGACCCTGGACTTCCCGGAGAAGTACATCACCAGCCTCGCCTGCCGGGAGAGCCAGACCTTCGACGGCGTGACCTACTACGTCTGGACCCTCGAATACCGCCTGCGCCCCAACGACATGGGCAACGTCATGCTGGCCGGGGGCATGAACGTGGAAAACGGCTGGCTGACGGAACAGGACTCCATGGGCTCCCCCCTGCTGATTTTCTCCATAGACGGCCGGGGCGTCTTCGCCCTGGAAGAGCAGACCTGGACCACCAGCCACGGCGCGCGGCCCGAGGGCGGCTGGACCTGGGAGGAATACCTGTACTGCGCGCTCCACCTGGGCCTGGGGGGTCTGGAGCGGGGCATCCCCGGCGGCTGGCCCGCCCTGGACAACTCCCTTTTGGAGTCCCTCCAAAACGGCCACGACACCTGGGCCACCGAGTGGGAGGACGTCGCCCACACCTACCTCCACCGGGCCTATGGCATCGAGGACTATCAGAGTGCGGAGGTCCTGCGGACCTTCCGGGCCGACGGCGCGCCGTCCGCCCACGACCAGTCCCTCCTGCTCCGCGTCAATCTGGGAAGCGGCCGGGGAACCGTGGACCTGCTCCTGGCCCACGTGTCCGGCTCCCTGGACGGCGGTCCCATCTGGTTCTGGCAGCTCTGCGGCCAGCGCTGGGAGAACCCCCCGCCGGACCCGGCTCCCCTGCTTACTCCGGAACCGCCGGAGCCGCCGGACGCCGCCATGCCCGCCCCGGCTCCCTCCGCGCCGGACGCGGAGCAAACGCCCGCCCCTCTTCCGGAGACTCCGCCGGAGGCCGTCCCCGCCGTCCGCACCCCCACCGGGACCATCGGCGACTTCGACGGCGACGGCATCCGGGACGAATGGGTCTGGATCAACGGCTCGCCCCACCGGGTGCTCGTGGACCCCGGCACCGGCGACGTCGCCTTCGACCCGCCCGCCCCGGAGGTCTGGAACGACGTCTACGCCGGCGTCCAGGACCCGGAGACGGGAGGCGTGCTCTTCGCCCCCGGCACGCCGGAGACCGGCGGGGAATCCGGCGGCGGCGCCGTGGAGCCGGACCCCGCCGTCCGCGCCCCCACCCGGACCATCGGCGACTTCGACGGCGACGGCGTGGCGGACCCGGACGTCTGGATCAACGGCCAACACCACCGCGTCACCGTGGACCCGGTCACGGGGGACGTTGCCTTCGACCCGCCCGCCCCGGAGGTCTGGGACACCGTCAGCACCACCGCGCCGTCCTGAAACCGCCAAGCCGCCCGGCCGGACCATCGTCCGGCCGGGCGGCTGTTTTCCTCTCCCGAAAAAAAGCGTAAAAAACCGGAAAATCCCCCTTGACTCTCCCCCCAGGGGAGGGCTTATGCTGTACCTGAGCTCAAAAAACACCGCGTTGTGGAGGAATCTTCCATGTTGAAAATCGGCGAATTTTCCAAGCTTTCCAGGCTCAGCATCCGCGCCCTGCGCCGCTACGACGACGCCGGGCTCCTGACCCCGGCGTCCATCGACCCCAGCACCGGCTACCGCTACTACCGCGAGGACCAGCTCCCCACCGCCAACCGCGTCCGGGCCCTCCGGGACATGGGCTTTCCCCTGTCCGCCGTCCGGGAGGTGCTGGACTGCTTCGACGATTCCGCGGCGCTGGAGCGCTGCCTGCTGCTCCAGCGGGCGTCGGCCCAGGAGGTCAAAGAGGAGGCGGAGCGGCGGCTGCGCCTGGTGGACACAGCCCTGAAGCGGCTGAGAAAGGACAACATGAAATACGACGTTACCATCAAGACCCTGCCGGAGCGGCAGGTGGCCAGCGTGCGGCAGATCATTCCCTCCTACGACCGGGAGGGGGACCTGTGGCACATCTACTGCCAGGAGACCGCCCGGATGAATATCCGGGACGGCGACCCGGCTCTCTGCACGGCGATTTTCCACGACGGCGAGTTCAAGGAGCAGGACGTGGACGTGGAAATCCAGAAGACCGTGGTTGGGACTTACCCCGACACGGAGCACGTGAAATTCAAGACCGTCCCGGCAGTGGAGGTGGCCTCCGCCACCTTCCGGGGGAGCTACGATCAGTTCGGCGCGGTCAACGAGGCCGTGGCCGCCTGGGTGAAGGACAACGGCTGGACCTTCTGCGGCACGTTTTTCGACATCTACCACGTCAGCCCCCACGAGACCCGGAACCCCGACGAATTCGTCACCGAGGTCTGTTATCCTGTGAGGCGGAAATAATCCGCAAATCCCAGGGATAGAACCGCAAATGCAAGGTGGCTATCAACCGCCCGTTTCCCCCTCGGCCCCGGCGGCCGCGGAAGAACGGGCGGCTGATAGCCGCCCCTACAACGATGGAACCATCGGCAGACAGTCCACATTCAGACCTTCCACCGCCAATTTTTCCTTAAAAAATTCTCCCATTAAGCAATTCTGCGTTGCCGACGCACGGGGCCTGGTTTACCACCAGGCCCCGTAACGCGTGAAAGTTCTTTTGCTTACTTTTCTTTCAAGAAAAGTAAGGAATGAACTGAATGTTGGCGTCCACCCGGCCTCCGATGCCGTCGATGGCGCAACTGTCGGAGAACTGCCAGTAGTCCGGCTGATAGTAGAACGTGGGGCACAGCTTCTCCGAGCTCTCCCGCTTGTACTCGGGATACCAGCAGAGATAGGGAGCAATCGCGCCCTGGTCGTACTTGATGTAGCTGACATAGGACCCGGCGTAGATCATCGGTGTATACCCCGCCTCCTGGATGCGCTTGCAGAAGGCGATGGCGCAGGCGGTGGCCATCTCCGGCGCGGTGCCGTAGACCCGGTAGGTGGAGTCGTGCATCTCCCAGTCGTAGGCCACGGGGCCGTTGATGTTCAGCCCCCGGAGGCGCTCGATCACGAAATCGGCCTCCTCCTGGGCCTCCTCCACCGTGACGGCCTGGGCGAAGAAGTACACGCCCGTCTCGATTCCGGCGTCCATCGCGCCCTGGATGTTCTGACGGTAGAAGGCGTCCTCGGCGATCTTCCCGCTGGAGTATCCCCGCAGCCCGATACGGACCATGGCAAACTCCACGCCGTCGTTCCGGACGGCCTGCCAGTCAATCGTTTCGTTCTCGCTGGCCCGGTTCTGATAGGCGGAGACGTCGATGCCGAACCGGGTCCGGAACTGGTTCCCATTGTAGACCAGCCGGTCCTCGTTCCAGGAGAACTCTTCGGGGAGGAACGGGTTCCGCTTCACGCCCTCATAGACCGGGATCATGTGCTCGCCGTAGCCGAAGGTCTCTCCGGTCAGCCTGCCGGGGGTATAGACCTCGCTGGGCTGGATGCCGGGATAGGCAGGCTGCTCCGGGGTCACGGGAGCATTGGGGTCCACTGCGGGAGGCGTCACCACGATGCCCCAGTCAAAGTCGTCGCCGGACCCGGGGGTCCCCGTCTCCTCCGGCTGCTCCGGGGCCACGATGGCCGGCGGGTCCTGGGGCGCCGCCTCGCTGACGATCTGAGGCGTAACGGCGCTGAAATTGCGCAGTTCTCCTTGAATCGTCACGTTGTCCAGCTTCACCTCCCCGGCGACGCCGGGAGCGAGGATGAGGTCGCCGGAAATGGTCATATTCGACAGGGAGGCCCCTTCGGCGGCGTTGATCAAAAGGGCGCCCTCCGCGCTGCTGGAATACTCCCCGCCGTGCTGAATCAGCACCTGAATCATGTTGTTCAGCAGGTTCACCAGCTCCGCCCTGGTCAGGGGGTCCGTGGGGCGGAAATGGTTTTCCAGGGCGTCGGTGATCCAGCCCCTGGCCGTCAGCTCGGCGATGTAGGGCCGGGCGTAATTCGCCACCTGTTCCTCGTCCAGATAGGCCAGCGGCGCGTCGCTCCCCCCCAGCTGGAAGGCCCGCGACACCATGGTCATGGCCTGCTGGCGGGTGATGCTGTCGCCGGGCAGGGCCTTGCCCTCGCTGCCCAGGTAGACCCCGGCGGCGTTGAGCTTCAGGATGGCGTCCTCCCAGCGGTTCCCGGCGGTGTCCGAAAAAGTCCCCGCCGGAGCGGCGGACTGGAATTGGAGGAAGCGGTCCAGAATCCCGGCGAACGCGCCACGGGTGATGGAGTCGTCCGGGCGGAAAGACCCGTCCTCGTAGCCCTGGAGCACGCCGTATTCCTGGCTCCACTTGTTGACGGCGGCTTCGGCCCAGTGGCCGCTGGTATCGGTGAAGGCCATGGCGGGGGTGAGGAGCATCGCCCCGGCAAGCAGGCCGGACAGAAGGCGTTTCGGCAGTCGAATTTGGCGCATGGCAGTTTCCTTTCGTCGCATTTTGTCGGGATGGGAGGTAAAAAAAGGGGCCGCAGCCCGTCGGGTCCGCGGCAGTGGGAACCTCGCTGATATCTGCCTATTATATAGGAAATCCGCTTCCCGGTCAATATACTGGTTGGAATTTCCAGCAACAGGCGGAGAGAAGGGGCTCTTTCCGCCTGATGTTTGATTTATGTGCGCGGACAGACAATGGCTTTCAGCTTCGCGGCGACCTGGAACAGGGCGGGCCGCGCGGGCCGGAGCCGCAGCCACAGGCCGGACAGGAGGCGGTACAGAAGATTCTCCGTGGAGAAGGAACGCCCGTTTCGAATCACGCCGGTCAGGATTCCCCGGACGCAGGAGAGCTCCAGGGGACCTTCGATTTTCGTTTGGTGGTCGCCCACCGCGTAGAACGCGGTTTCTTCGCGTTTCCAGACGCGGTGCAGCACCAGGATGCTCCCCGTCCGCCGGTACAGGATCACGTCGCCGCGCCTGACGGGCCGGGCCTCCAGGGGCGCGATGATTGCCTCGTCCCGGCCCGGCAGGAAAAGGGGGTACATGCTGTACCCCTGGGGGCGAATCTGTATAGTCTGGCCCTGCCGCAGAAGGGCCTCGACGTCGTGTTTTTTCTCCGTGCGCCTGGTTTCCATGCCGCCCCCTCCTTAGATTTCAATTCATTGTAGCATTTCCCGGCGGAAAATGCTATAATACTTTCTGAAATTACCGCCGCCCGCCGGAGATTATGGGCGGAAAGGAGCCGTTATGGGGGAACGATTCAGGCGATGCGGGTACTACACCCGGTGTGAGATAGCGGGCGTACCCTACCTGCTGCCCTTTGGCCAGAAGATCGCGGACCACGGCAGGGGGCTGCGCGTCAATGAGACTTCCGCCTTTTTGTGGGAGCTGCTGGAAGAGGAACGCACCTTTGAGGAGCTGCTGGAGCTCTTTGTCCGGGAATACAAGGCGGAGGACGGCGGGGTCCCGGAGCTGGAGCGGGACCTGCGGACGTTCCTGGACGGCCTGCGCCGCCGGGGGCTTCTGGAACCGTCCGGCGCTCCGCCTTCCGGCGATGGAGGGCGGTATCTGCGCATCGGCGGACTGGTGCTGCGGCTGTGCGGGCTGGAGGAAGAGGGGTTTCACCCGGCGTTCCGGCCGTTTCTCCTGCCGGAGCCGGAGACGCCCCAGCAGACCATCTGGGTCCGCTGCGAGCCGCCGGACCGGCATGTGAACGGCACGCTTTTGCTGCGCAATGAAGAGCTGGTGGTGATAGAGGCTCCGGAGTATCATGTGTTGCTGTTCCCCTCCAGCCAAAGCATCCGGGAGGCGCGGCTCTGGAAGGATGGGTCTGCGGCCGTATTTTACTGCCGGGAGGCTCTCCGGGAAGAGCTGTTTCACGCCGTCCGGATGGTCTATCTCTACCTGGCCCAGCGGCACGGCGTATTCGCCCTGCACGCGGCGTCTCTGCTTTATCGCGGCAGGGCGTGGCTGTTCTCAGGGTCCTCCGGGACGGGGAAGTCCACCCACACCAATCTCTGGAAGGAGCTGTTTCAGGTCCCGCTGCTGAATGGAGATTTGAATCTGCTGGCTCTCCGGGACGGCGCGCCGCTGGTGTACGGACTGCCCTGGTGCGGGACTTCGCAGATTTTTACCCCGGAGACCCATTCCCTGGGTGGGATCATTCTCCTGAAGCAGGCGCGGGAGAATGCAATCGAATTTCCGACGCCGGACCAGCGGCGGCTGTTGACCATGCAGAGGCTGATCTCGCCGTTTTGGACGGAGGGGATGTTCCGGGAGAATCTGCGCTTTGTGGAGGAACTGGAGCCTCGGATTCTGGTCTGCCGCCTTCGCTGCACGCCGGAACCGGAGGCGGCCTGGACGGCGCGAAGGGCCATTGACGGATATCTGGAGGACGCAGGGGCTCTGCCCCTGCACCCCGCCACCCTTTGAAAAGGGTGAACCCAAACTTTAACAGCCGCATGGCGCGCAAGCGTCATGCGGCTGCTGCTTCGCGGCTCCTTCCAAAGGGAGGTTATTTCGCAAACTTCGGCGCGGTGACTTCGTTCCCGGCAAAGGTATTCGGACCCGGATTGGACAGGGAGAAATAGGTCTTCGCCGCCTTGGTGGCGCCGAAATCCTGGTTGGAGCCGCTCTCCTGGACCTCGTTGAAGGCGTCCCGGAACATCTGGTTGTGGGCCTCCTCCCGGTTCAGCAGGAAGTCGATGGTCTCCCGGACTTTTTTGTCCTCGATCTGGCGGTAGAGGTATTCATAGACCACCTTCGCCCGCTGCTCCGAGGCGATGTTGCTGAGAAGGTCCGCGCACAGGTCCCCGGTCACCGTCACATAGT
>CAQVQZ010000008.1 GCA_948902155.1 uncultured Oscillibacter sp. | reverse complement strand
CCTTTGTCAGTCTGCGGTAGGCGTCCGCCGCCCGTCCCCTGGGTTCGTGCTGGAATATGCTTTTGTCCGCTGTGCTGACCTCCGCCAGCCGCACCGTGGCCGGGATTACCGTGTCCAGCACGGGAAGGTGACGCCCAAAGTTGGATTTGACGCTGTTCACGATGTCCTTGCGGAACGTGGTTTCATTCGCCATCGTCAGGAACACGCCGCCGATCTTCAGCCGGGGGTTGATCTGACGCTGGATGCTCCGCACGGTGCCTACCAGCTCCGTCATGTCCTCCGCCGCCAGATAGTCCGCCTGGACGGGGACGAGAACATAATCCGACGCGGACAGGGCGTTGATGACCAGCATACCCAGCGAGGGGCGGCAATCCAGCAGAACATAGTCATAGTCCCGCTTTACGCTGTCCACATACTGCCGGAGTACCGTTTCCCGGCTCATCACGTTCACCAAACTCACCTCCACGGCGGACAGGCTGCGGTTCCCCGGCACGAAGTCAAAGCCCTCATGGTGGTGCATGATCTCCGGGTGGTCGCGGGGCATTGTCCCGGCCACAACGTCGTTCATGGCATTGGCAAGGGTCAGGGGCAGGTCGTGGGGCTTGCGCTGGCCCAGCATCTTGGTCAGATCACCCTGGGGGTCTACGTCCAGCAGGAGAACTTTCTTTCCTTCCAGCGCAAGACCGGCCCCCAGGTTGTAGACAGTGGTGCTTTTGCCAACTCCGCCCTTTTGATTTGCTACGCTTATCACTTTCGGTTTCGCCATTTTGGGGGTTCCTCCTTTCATAGATTTAGCCGCCTGCGGCGAAACAGACGGCTATGTACGGGCATAGAAAAAGCCGCCTTTCCCATGCAGAAAAGACGGCTTATCCAGTCGGGCGATATGTGATTTTAGGGGGCTGTTCAAAGGGCGGCGCTGTACCGTATGTCCGCATTTCCCGGTGTTTCGTCGTATCAAAGCTCATCCCTTGGTAGTAAATTCGTAGTAATTGGGGTGGTCTGTTGTCAGGAAATGCGGCGTAATGCGCTGTTTCACAAGGTTTTGCCGGTTCTCACAAAATATTTCAAATAAAATCCCGTGTCTAAAAATCGAACCCGAATAAATTTTTTTGTGATGACTTTTCCAGTTTTTCAAAGAGGTGCCCTTATGGAGACTTTTTGAAAACCCAGTGATATCAATGGATACAGCATAAAACGGGGGCGCTTTTCGATAAAAAAGTTCGAAAAGCGCCCCCGCTTCAACTGGTGGAGGTGGCGGGAGTTGAACCCGCATTATAAAACCGATATAACCATTGGAAATAAAGCGCAAATTGAAATACATATGCAATTTCATATGCAATTTTGAAACCAGGAACAAATGTACTTCTCAAAGGATGAAGTACATTGTTCAAAAAATTAAGGGCTCCTCCCTGCCGGATCCGCAGCCCGCCTTACCCTCCTCAGAATGATGAAATATTGAGGAGGAATCAGATATGCAGGATGCAGACACCATGGCCAACATGATGCAGGATCTAACGCAATACATCATGATGCCCAAAATAAGATACGCCCGGGAGATCGGCACCTATGTCAGCTATGACATCGCAGCCTATGACTGCTTTGCACGCGACATCGTGGAGATCGTCCCGGACGTGACGCCAGACCGTGATCTGGCGCTGCGCATGGTCGAACAGTTCAACAGGTATCAGCTCGCACCCTGTCACCTGCGTGATGCTGTCCTAGACATGCTGACATAAGTATCCCTCATAGCCGGATGGGCTATGCACCGGGTGGGAGTTCACAGCTCCCGCCCGGTTTTTACAATCTTACCAATTATTTTTTATGAAGTCAATACTGATTCAATACCGTTTTTACCCTTCTTCAAAACCGCCATGATATTGTTTCCTTGAGGTGATGATTTATGAGCACCAAGTTCACAATGGTCATGGATGATGAGACCGCGGAGAAAATGAGCTATATCGCAAAATACTTCGGGCGGTCACGCATCAAGGAAATCGACTGGGCTTGCCGCCAGTATATCAAAACCTGGGAGTCGGAACACGGCGAAATCCGTCGGGAAGATTTGGAGGGCGTCAAATGACGCCCTCCTTCTTTTTCGCCGCCCGCAGCGTCATGACTGCCGCCTGGGCCCGGGTGCAGAAGGCGCCGGGGTTGCTCCCGTCGGTAATGCCCCGGGCCTTAGCCTCCTGAAGCTCCGCCGCCAGCTTGGGGCTGACGGGCTGCCTGCTCATCACCTCCTGGAGGCGCTTGCCCAGCTGAAGGACCTCCGCGTCGGTCAGTTTCGAAATATCCATCTCATCCTCCTCAAACTTCGGGCGCACCGCGCCCACGATCAAGCTGTACTTCCGGTTCTTCCGGCACACCTCGCCGCCGTTGGACTGGCTCCCAGCCTGGCTGGTGTTGCCCTCGATGGCTGTAATGCCGGCGGGCGTCGCCGTTTCCACAATGCCGGTGTGGTCCGTTGCCGCGCCGCCGGGGAAGTCGTAGATCACCACGTCCCCGGGGCGGTAGTCCCTCGTCACCCACAGCCCCGCTCTTTTGGCGGCACTCATCAGCGCCCCGCAGGAGGCGGTCCGGAGAGGCAGCAGCTTCTCCGCCCCGGCCTGGGCAAAGCACCACTGCACAAACACCATGCACCACGGGTAAGCGGGCCCGGAGACCTCCCGGCCATAATACCAGGTGTTGTACTTCACCCGGTTGGAATTCGCCGGGGACTCCTTGGTCCCCAGCTCCCTCCGGGCGACGGCAAGCACCGCTTCGGCGGTCATTGCGCGCCCCCGGAGACGATCTCCTTGGTCTGGACCAGGGCCTTTTTCGTTTCGGTGTTGATCTCCCACACAGCGCCCTCGATCATGTTGATGACCGCCTCGGTGACCACGATGCCTGCGTTCCGCAGCTGCTCCAGAACGAACAGCTGCCGCTTTGTCCCCTCCGGGTCCTGGTCGTGGTACAGCTGCTCCGCCGCCCTGGCGAAGGACTCCACCAGCCGCCGGATGTTCTCCTGGGTCGCGGCGTCGGCGTTGGCCTCAAACCATGCCTTCGCCCGCGGCGTCAGATAGGCCAGCAGCCCCACCGTCAGCGCCGCCAGCAGTTTCCCAACGATATCGTACAGCAGATCATTCATATGTATTCTCCTCTTCCCCAAGCGCTTCCCTCGCCCGGACCTTCGAAATTTTAATTCCCGCCAGCAGCAGGGCCTCCACGCCCCCGGCCCCGAGGGTGTACTGAATCAGTGTGTCGGGCACGGAGCCCTTGATACAGAATATGACGCTCATGGCCACAATGAACACCAGAGCGAAGACGCCCATTGCCAGCAGAATGACGTTGGAGGTATTGCGCTTTTTCTGACGCTTGCCGCGCATGTGCTCCCTCCTCTACTCTTAACCCGCGCCACGGCCCTCAGAAAGGCCGCGGAGCGCTCCCGCCGCTTTCCAAGGGGAATTACCAGGCCGACGCTTCCGGCCGCCGGAGCGGCCTCCAGGAGGGCGGGGAACCGCCTTACGCCTCCACTCTCCGCTCCAGGTCCTCAATGCGGTGGTTCGCCACCTTGATCTTTTCCTCCTGAAGCTCCGTGCGCTCCTCCAGCTTGTAAACCCGGTCGATCACCTTGTTATGGACCTCGACCTTTTTCTCCAGCTGCTCCAGCCGGTATTGGGTCAGCTTGGAGCTCACCAGGATGCCCAGCACCGACCCCAGGCCGGAGCCGGCCAGGCCGATGAGCGCCACCAGCACCGCGTCGCTCATAATGTCGCATCTCTCCTTTGCTTATGGTTAAAACGAATACTTGAGGTACCTTTGAATCCGGGCCTTTCCGCGTTTGAGTGTGCGGGAGACGGTGGAGCCGTTAAGGCCAAGCTCCTTCGCAATCGCGGGCATATTCTTTCGCTGGAAGTAGTACATCTCCACGATCTGCCGCTGGCGCGGGGTCAGTTCGTCCCGCATGACCTTGCGGAGGTTTTTGAGCAGGCGCTCCCGCTGATCGCTGTTGTCCGCGGCGTTCTCCCGGAGCCATACCGTCATGTCGCCGACCCATTCGCTGGCCCTGGTGTCTAATTTTTCCCTATAGCGTATATTTGTCATTCCTGCAATAGCCCCTTTCGTAGTATCGGGCCGTGAGCTCCGCCAGATCACCGGCTTCCTTCCGGAGCGGCTCCAGGTTTCTGGCACGGACCTCGAGCGCCGACGCCCTCGTGGGGTCCGTTTCGGCCTTGGCGGCCGCCCGCAGCTCCTTGATACGGGCGGAGAAAGCGAGCTTGCTTTTTTGATATTCCAACGACATTTCGCTCAGCAGCATGATGGCCTCCTTCCGCTCAGCGCAGGAACTTCTTCATCTCCTCACCCCCCTCAAGCGCCGGCGCTGTCCAAATGCTCATTTTAAAAGCTTTTCCAGCTCCTCATCTGTCAGCGCTTCCATCGAGTCCGGAATCCGGGACAGCGCCTCCTCCAATCCCTCGATCGCGCTGATCGGGTGCTGGTCCGCTTCCTCCCGGCCGGAGAGGTCGCGGTGGACCGTGATCCCGCCGCCGGAGCCTCCGTATACCGCGGTAATCTCCTGGCCTTGATAAAAAAATTGCATGTCATCCTCCTTTGAAATGGGAACGCTGCGCTTTTTACACGGCGGGGCCGGGGGTGATCGTGCCGGTGTTGCTCGTTCCTTTGGTTCTAAAAAAATTGGAGCTCATGTCATACAGCCCGGCGGAGCCGGAACTGTTTTGAACGCATGGAACGAGTTCCTTCTGCAAGCTGCCGCTTTTATAGATTTGGACGGAATAGAGCCTGCAGGGCAGAGCGGGGTGGCCCCCAGCTCCTGTGGACGCAAAGAGGAATGCCGTCCCGGTTGTGTAATTCGCGTTCTGGATGGTCCTCCCAATCCCGCCGGCCGTGATCGTCTGGTTTTTCCAATCCAAATCCAAGGCGATCCTTTTGCCGCTTGGGATCGCAAGAGATATGTACGCGTCATTGTCCGCGAGTCTGAGCATGTATCCAATGGAGGACGCGCTTTGCCGGTAAATCCACGTTTTTTGACTGCCGCTTGCGTTGCAGATCAGAATCTGCTCATGCCCGGACTCGTATGGATACACGGACAGATCCATGACCATTCGGAAGGTCGATGGATTGATGGTTGTGCCCAGCGAGATGCCCACATTCCCGCGGATATCGACGTACTCCACCTCCGTATATCCCTCCGGGAGGCGGCTGACGGTCTGCTTCGTGAGGGCCCGAATCCGCTCGGCAAACCGGCTGGCGGGAATGGCGCCGGTTCCGCCCTCCTTGGCCCGGATGGCGGCGGCAATCCGAGTCAGCTGCTCTTCCTGCGTCGAGGCCTCCGGCAGGGTGACGGAGGGGCTTTCCACGCCCACGGGAAGCGCGAGAATCCGGTCCGCGAAGGCCTTCGCCGGGATAGGAGCCGCGCCGCCCTCCTTCTCCCGAATCGCGTCGGCGATCGCCTTCAGGTGAACTTCCTGCGTGCTCAATAGCTCGCCTCCCAACTGTCCAGAACCGCCGCCTGGATCGCCGCGGCGACGCCGGCGGGAGTGGCCGCGCCAATATCCTCCGCCGTGGGCATCCAGGTATCCGGACGGGCCCCCACGTCCGCCGCTGTCGGCGTCCAGGTATCCGGACGGGCCCCCACGTCCGCCGCTGTCGGCGTCCAGGTATCCGGACGGGCCCCCACGTCCGCCGCCGTCGGCGTCCAGGTATCCGGCCGCGCGCCCACCATCTCCGCCGTGTAGTCTCCCTCCAGGGGCATGACGGCCCCGGAGCGCCCCTTGAAGCTGGCGACGCCGGCAGTCCCGCCGGAGGGTTCGCCGCTCACCTCGCCGTCGGTGATGACGTAGAGCGCCTGTTTTTGGCGCTCTTCGCCGGACAGGGCTTCGTACTCCGCCTTGGTCAGGGGAATCACCGGGACCGCGACGCGGATTTCACTCCCGGACTCCGTGGCGGTGATGATGATGCCCTCTCCGGCCTCATAGGCGGCGCCGCTGCCGCCGCCGGAACCAGCCGGGCCAGGCCTGCCCAGTCCGGACACGAAGGTCCACTTGCCGGAGCCCTTCTTGCGTACCTTAATCGACATGGCGTCCTCCTTATTGCGGCATGATGTTCACGCGGATGTGGGTGGGGTCCAGACGGGACATGACCCGGAAGCGGGTCCGCCCCTCCGACCGCGCAGCCACGCCGCCGGGACCTGCGGCACACCAGCCGTTCACCCGGCAGGAGCCGTCGTCGATGAGCACCAGCTTGCCCAGAAGACCCACGGCGGCTTTCTCCGGGCGCTTGGACTGGGGGATATACACCTGGGAGGGGTCATAGGCCGGGTTCAGCTTCCGGCGGCGTTCCGGGACGGTTTGGCCGGGATGCTCCGGGTCCTCCGCCTCCGCGTCCTCGTAAAGCAGCCGCCCGAAGACGTCCCGCAGATACATGCCCCGCCACTGGTCCTCGTAAGAATCGCCGGTAATGGAGGGATGGGCTGAGACGATTCCCAGAAGGTCGAGAGGGCTGTCCTCCGGTCCGGCCAGGCGGATACGCTCACCGTCCAGGACGACAAAGCGGCCCACCCGGTCCTCGGCGTCCGGATTACCATCCCCCCACTCGTAGATTTCCGCGTAGTCCGCGCCGGAGGCGTGGTATTCACCGCCGAACACGCCGCCGTTGGAGTGGACGCGGAAGGCGTTGAAGGGGGCGCTGCCGGATGTCCCGCCGCCGACGGTAAACCGGTCTCCTCCGTTTATGCTGCCGTCTGTCTGCTCGACATTATGCGTTCCGATCACATGCTGATAGTTGTTGGCCTTTGTGTGGAATCCCGCCGCGTAAGAAGCGGTCCCGGCGGCGTGGGTGGACAGCCCCTCCGCGTGAGCGTACATACCGGAAGCCTCCGTATTGCTGCCTTCGGCATGAGCGCAGTTCCCCGATGCGACGGTTTTGTAGCCCTCCGCGCGGGAGTTGGGTCCAGAGGCCAGCGTGCCAAAGCCCGTGGCGACCGCGTTATCCGCTGTTGCCGCCGCGCCGGAGCCGATGACAAGCGTCCATTTTCCGCTTGCGATGGTGTCAGCGCCAATCGCGAAAGAAGAGTCTCCGGCGTCTTTATTCTGGCTGCGGGTACCCAGCGTCACAGCCCCCGTGAATACCGGGCTTTCTTTCGTCGCGTATTTGCTCAAATCCGACTTGAGGGCAAACTCCTCCGTCTCCTCCTCGGTAAACATGATCTCATAAGGCCCACCGCCCAGGATATCCGGCAGCAGCAGCTCCCCGCCGCCCTGGGCCGTGACGATATCCTCCAGATTTTCCAGCCGCTCGTCGATCAGCTTCAGCGCGTCCTCCAGGCTGATGGTGTCCAGGGAGGGCTTGACAAACACCTTCACCGCGTTGGCGTCCGTCACCAGCAGGTGCATGATGAGGTCCAGCTTGCCGCCCGCGCCGGTGGAGACGTCCGCCTTCTCCATCTCCGGCGTGTTGCACACGCCGATCAGCGTACCGTCCTTGTCAAACACGCCCAGCTCCCGCACGACGAAGCCCCCCGCGTCGGAGGGGATGATTCCCTTGATGTCCAGCATATTGGCGCTCAGGGGGTTCTTCTCGCAGGCCAGGACCTTCCCCCGCCAGGTCTCCCGGACCAGGGCGGACTGCTCCTCCCGGGGCCTGTACCAGGCCCCGCCGCCGTCGCCCGCCGCGATATGCGTGATCTCCAGCTTCGTCCCGTCCAGGATGCAGGCGGCGAGGGCCGCCGCGCCCTGGGCGGTGAGAATCGTCTCATACCGGACGGCTTCTTCCACGCTCATGATGCTTCCTCCTGTTCCGCCGGGCGGACCCGGCTTTGATGTTCCAAAACTGCCGCCCGGGGCCAGACCTCCACCTGGGGGCGGGTCTCGGAAACGGCGGCGGCGCACGCGCCGACGGGCTCCTCCACGACATAGACAAAGTGGTAATCCAGCACCAGATGTGCCGGCAGAATCTCCCGGAGGGAGAGGGTCAGGTCCCGGAGGTTGGGCGGGACGCCCTGGTAATCCCCGAAGCGGATCTCGAACCGGAATTCCCGGGCAAACTCGGTGATCTCCGCCTTCAGGCCGGTGTAAATCTCCGCGGAGCTGCGGACCAGGGCCACGGTGGTCACGTCCACCCCCAGCAGCTTCACCCGGACCCGGCTGCGGCGGGCGGCCAGGGCCTTGTTCTCGTCCACAGGGATGCCCAGAGTCTGCTCCCAGTACCGCAGGCCCCAGGTGGCCGTCTCCGCGCAGAGCTGGGCCAGGGCGCTTTCCCAGGCCGCCCACAGCTCCAGCAGCTCCGGCTCCAGCGCCTGCTGGAGGTCCCGGAACTCCGGGGAGTTCGCCATAAATTTTGGATAGCGGGAAATGAAGGGCCTCACGTCACCGTCACCCCCTTCAGCACCGGCAGGGCGTCCGCCGGGACGGTGAGGTTCCCGGAAGCGCCGTTCAGGGTCAGGGAGGTGTAGTCCACCACGCCGGGGATGGACAGCAGCAAAAAGGCGATCCGGTTGAAAAGAATCGGATAGCTGCCCTTGTCCAGGGTCTCGAACTGCAAGTCCACGCTGTCCTCAAAGGCCGCGGAGGCCAGCTGCCGGAGATAGGCCCCCAGGGTCTCCTCCAGCGCCGCCCGTACGGTGACCGGGCTGGAGGAGGGCTCCAGGGTTACGGCGGCGTCCACCCGGACCTCCAGGGTCTTGGCGGCCTCCACGGTGACCTCCGGGCCGATGGGGCGCTCCGCCTCGATGTGGGCGGCGCAGGCCGCCACCGCCGCGGCCGTGGCGGGCTGGAGGTCCTGGTCGGCTGCGATGACCTTCACGGTGCCCGGGCCGTTCCATTTGCTGACGATCCGGGCCGCGCCCACGCCCTCCACCTCCTTGGCCCACTGCTGGTAGTGATAGGGGTTGCCGGAGGTGGCGGGCTTGCGCATCCGCTCCAGGTAGCGGCTCAGCAGGGCCTCGTCCGTCTCCGGGTCCGCCCCGCCGTCCGCGGCCTCATTGGCGTATTCGGACACGCCGGTGTAGTTCCGCAGGGCGGAGACAATTTCCCCGGGGGCGATGTTGTAGGCGTCGCCCACCTCGGCGGCGATCAGAAGCCCCTGCCCCGTCCCGTCGCGGAGGGTGACGGCCTGCTCCAGCGCGAAGGCCAGGCCGGAGGCCGTGTAATAGACCGCCCCGGCGGGGACCGTGGCCCCGTTCGCCCCGGTGAAGGTAATGACGCACGAGGCCCTGGTCCCGCTCTTGCGGACGATGCCCACGATGCCCGCCTGCTTGTCGATGTAGGGCCCGCTGGTCTCGTCCACGTAGAAGGCCGGGAGCAGCGCGTCCAGGCTGTGGTAGCACTCGCTCAGCTCCGCCGCCGCCGCGGCGATGACGTCGTTGGTAAAGCTGCCCTCCCGGGTTTGCAGATCGGTTTTCAGGCGGGACAGAATCCGGCTCCGGATGCGCTCCGGAGACATGCTCTCATACATGGACGCGCACCTCCCCATAGATGGTCTCAGCTTCGCAGGAGATGGTCAGGCTGTCGCCCTGGAAGGAGACCTCCGCCTGCCGCACGGCCAGGATATAGGGGTTGATGAGCAGGGCCTCCCGGACGTAGCGCGCGCCCTCGCTCTGCTTCACCGCCGTGGTGAACGCCTGGCCGATGAGGCTCTCCACCTCGCTGCCGTAGTCCCAGCTGTAGACGTCATAGCGGGTCCGGGCGGTCATCAGCGCCTTCCAGATCCACACCTTCACCGCCTCGGCCCCGGTGACCACCAGGGGCTTGCCGCCGGAGAAGATGGGCTTCCCGCCCTCGAAGTCCCAGGCCACCTCCATGCACAGCGGCAGGCGCTGAGGGGCCGCCGCCTCCGCCGTTTCCGGCTGTATCATTGGGAAAATTCCGCTCATACCGCCCGCACCACCTTGTCGATGATATAAAATACCTGGTCGTCCTCCGTCAGAAGGAGCACGACGTCCCCCTCCCGCAATACCGGCTCCGCCACAGTGGCGGCGGCCCTGGCCGTCAGGGTCCCGCCGCTGGCGGAGGCCGCGCTGCCGCTGTGGCCCCCGTCCGGGCAGGGACAGGAGGCCGTCAGGGAAAAGCGGGCGGAGACCTCCGTGCACTTCAAGTCCAGGGTCTCCCGGTGCCCTTTCAAAAGGCGGTGGCAGATGAAGAACCGCTCCGCCTCCTGGGGGGTCCCGGCCACGTCGATCTTCAGCGGCTCCAGGGCCAGGACCGTCCCCCGCCGCAGATGGACCGGGCCCAGGCCGTAGGGGTCCAAATGGGCCGTCCGCATCATGTCTATCATCTCGCTGTATGGGTCTCCTTGCATGGTCTCACTCCTCCGGAAGGCTGCCGGCACTCTGCTTGTCCATCAAATTTCGAAAATCCAGGGTGACCTTGGTCTGGTAGATGCCCCTGGAAACCGTGTGGCTGTCCGCCGTGATCCAGAAGAGTCCGTCGGTGCCGGTGACGGGCTCATGGACGGCTACGGCGTTGCCGGTGATCAGTTTCACATTGCCCAGGCACTGGGCGGTGAGGGTGGTGGCAATGCCGTTCTGCTCCAGGATGTCCCTGGCGGTGGCCTCCGGGCTCTCCCGGTCGCTGGCCCGGAGGGCCTGCTGCATGAGGCCGTAGAGGGCGGCATAGTTTTCCGGGCTGTCGTAGACCGCCGCCTGGTGATACTCGTCGTCGTAGACCGTGACCCGGTTGGTCATGCGCTCGATGCTCTCCGACGTGCGGCACCAGAGGAGGTTGCTCCCCGGCACCAGGCGGATGCTCTCCGGCCCGATGGCCTTCTCCACCACCTGGAGGTGGTTGGAGGCAAAACGGACCTGGTACTGCTTCCCGGTCTGCTCCGCCGCCAGGGTATACATGGTCTGGATAATCTGGTACAGGCTGACCCCCAGGAAATTCCGGCTCATGGGGACGCCGGTGGCGGCCAGGTCCCCGCAGGGGATGCCGAACTCCCCGCAGAGCTGGGCCGTGACGGCCTCCGGCGTCTGCTTCCGGACGGCCATATAGGTGCTGTTGCGCTTGAGGTACAGGCCGTTGTCCAGGGCGGTGCAGTCGATCTCGTGCCCCAGGCTGTCCCGGGACCGGGAGACGATGTGCCCGGAGAAGAGAATGTCCGGGCCCAGGTACAGCCGGGCCATGCCGCCCAGCTCCAGCAGGGCCTCCGGCAGGGCGGAGAACGAGAGCTGCCGGGCGCAGTCCTGATAGCTGCCGCTCCAGGTCTTGGTCCGGAGCTTCTCCGTGATATGCTCCGTCCGGCTGTGGTCCAGGGACCAGGTGCGGACTTTCAGTAAATCGTTGTATGCCATGTCACAGGCTCCCCCTGTCCGGCAGCTTGAGGACCTGGCCGGGGTAGATCAGATTGGCGTTTTTGACGCCGTTGTAGCTGGCCAGCTTCCCGGCCAGCGTGGGGTCGCCGTAGGCCTGCCGGGCGATGCCCCAGAGGGTGTCGCCCCTGGCGACGGTGCGGGTGGCCGCCTCCTGTTTCTCCTGAGGGGCGGCCCGCCCCAGGTTGCCGGTGTCCTGGTTGGTCTCCGTGCTCTCCTCCGCCAGCTCCCGGTAGCGGCGAAGCTCCAGGGTGACGTAGACGTCGCCGGTGCCGTCCCGCTGGCCGTGGCGGACGGGGCCGAGAAGCACGGGGTAGTTCACCGGCGTGTCCGTGACGATGAGCCGCAGCACGTCGCCGTTGTTGGACCACTCCGTCAGGCGGTCCACGACGGCGTAGGGCTCCCCGCTCCAGCCGCCGGTGGTGTAGTTCCGTTCGGAGGAGGGCAGGAGAAATTCCTGCTGCTCGTTGAAGAGGCTTTTGAGGCCGGGGAGGTTCACCTGCCCGGTGTCGGTCATGTCCAGATTTTCGACCTGCCGGCCGTCGGACACGTAGAAGTCGGAGGGCGTCACCGGCATGATGAGCTCCTGGTTGGTCTTCACATTGCGGAAAATGATCTGCACGGCTCAGCCGCCCCCTCTCAGCATGGCGTTTCGTATCTTCCGGGCCAGGGCCTCCGCGATGGCGTCAATGTCCGCCTCCTGCCGGACGGTCATCCCGTCAACCTGGACGGTGACGTGGACGTCCCCGCCGGACGCCGCCGCCGGGGGCCGGACCCGCTCCCCCTGGTGGAGCAGGGCGGGAAAGCCGTCATGGGGCGCGGCGCTCAGCCCGAAGGCGAAGGACCCGGGCTTCTCCCTGTCCGCCCCCAAGGCGGGCAGACGGTTGTCCAGGCCGGGCAGCGGGGGCAGGCGGTCCATGGTTCGGGCCTCCGCCGCCGTCAGGACCCGCTCGCCCTGGTGGAGCAGGGCGGGGAACTCGTCGTAGGGCACATAGTCCAGGCCGTAGGCGAAGAGTCCCAGAGAGTTCTTCGCCCGGCCAATCAGCCCGGACTCCTCCCCGCCGGAATTGGAGCCGCCGAAAAAGGAATCCAGGAAGCCCGCCGCGCCGCCCTTGGAACGCTCGTTGCTGATCTCCAGGGCGTTGGTGGCGGCGGCCAGGCCCAGCGTCAGCTCTCGGGTGGCGGCGATCTGGTCCTTTTCCGTGTCGTGGAGCATCTGGCCCCACTCGCTGGACTCGTAGGCCGCTTCCGCCAGGGCCTCCGCCTCCTCGCGAAGGTCCTCCATCTTCTTCCCGGCCGCCTTGCTGTTTTCGCCGCCTTGCTTGTAGGTCTCCTCGGCCGCCGCGAACTGGACCCGCAGGTCCTCCAGCTTTTCCGCGTCCTCTTCGGAGAAGACAGAGGTGGATTTGTCCAGGCCGCCCAGCAGCACGGCGCTGAGAGCCTCCCGATGATACTGCTCCTTCAAATTCTCGCCGTAGGCCTGAGCCTCGCCCCCGGCGGCGCTGACCTCCGCCAGCTTGTCTCCCAGGGCGCCGCCATAGGCGGCGATATCCGCCTCCTTGGACTCCTTGCGCAGCTCGTTGTAGGCGTCGCCCCCGGCGGCGTCCACGTTCTCTTTCAGGCCCTGGAGGGTGCTGTCCAGGCCCTCGGTGGACTGGGACTGCACGCTCATCATGCCGCCGTAGAGCTTCTCAAACTGGCGCAGGATGACGTCGCTGACGTAGCCGCCGGACAGCTCGCTCTTCGAAATTTTCTGGTACACCTCGCCGACGCTGACCTTCAAATCGTCCGCCAGCCACTGGAACACGGAGAGGCCCCGCTCGTTCAGGGGGTTCAGGTATTCCAGCGTGGCCTTGTCGCTGGACTGCATCCGGCCCAGGTAGGTGGCCACCGTCCCGATATCTCCCGTGGAGAGGCCCAGGGCCGCCCCGGCGTCGCCCACCTTGGTGAGGGTGGGGATCACGTCGTCCACCGCCGTGCCGAAGCTGAGCATGGTCTTGGAGATGTCCACCAGGTCGTCGTAGAGGAAGGGGGTGGTGTTGGCAGTCTCCAGAACGTCGTTTAGAAAGGCGGAGGAGGCTTCCTCGCTGCCCAGCAGGGTGTTGAAGGACAGCTTCGTCGTCTCCCGGCCTGCCGCCAGGGTGGTGCCGGAGGACAGCCGCTCCGCCGTGGCCGCGTTGGCCGTGTCGTAGAGATTGCCGTAGTAGTCCTTGAAGGCGTCGTCCCGGGCCTGGAAGACCTGCGCGCCGCCGTTGACGAGGCCGGACACCGCACCGACTCCCGCGCCGATCAGCGCGCCGGTGGGGCCGAAGATCGCGCCGGAGGACGCGCCGGAAAGGGTCCCGGACACCAGACTGCTGCCCAGAGAGGCCAGGGGCTGGCCCAGGGCGCTCTCCGCCGCGACGCCGATGGCGTTGGAGGCGGAATCTCCCAGCATCCGAAGGAGTCCGGAGTTCGCGAGTTTTTTGGAAAGGCTTCCGCTGAAGAGCTTGGAGAAAAAACCGCCGGACTCCGCGCCGCCGGAGGCTCCGGCTCTGCCGCCGGCGTCGAAGAGCTTGCGCATCTCGTTGGCAGTGTCCTTCATGGACTGCATGGTGATGCTGGACGCGGACTTGGCCTCTTTCAAGGCGGCGGACAGCTTTTCATACTCCCTGGTGGCGTTCTCCAGCTTGATGCCGTCCGCCTCGTCGCCGGTCTTTTTGAACTGCCGGGCGGCCTCCTGCATGGCGGCCTTGGCGGAAACGACCTGCTTGTTCAAGCTGGCGATCTTCTTTTGAAGATTCTCGTTGCCGGCGGCCAGGGCCTTGCCCCGCCGCTCCAGGTCCTCGTACTCCTTGCTGAGGCCCTTCCCGCTGGCGGCGATGTCCTTCATAACCCGGCTCAGCTCGTCATAGCCCTTGAATACGACGCTGACGCTGTTGTCCGGCAATGGCAATGGAGTCACCTCCCGTTGACAATTGAATGGGTATCCATTATGATAAACTCATAAACTGGTGAGCGGAGGAATGCGTGGTGAAAGGCATACTGGGTACAGCGTTTTTGGGGCGTCTGATTCTTTTGCTTGCGGTACTGCTGATCTGGGGAATGGAAGCCTTTTTTCTTTTTTCAAAATCATCGGACCCGAATTCCTTGAGGTCCCAATTTCAGAGGGAGCCGCTCTGTCGGTATGGAGGCTGGTTTTGCTTTGTCTTCCTGGGTATCACGATTTTGCTGATGTCCATCAGTACCTATCAAGCGGCGTATGCCTGGATCACCTACGTCCCACCCTGGCTGGCTTGAAAAAGCGGACGGCCCTGCTACCACCGCCAGCCCTCGGACCGCCGCTGCGCCTCTCTGGCGGCGAACGCCGGAATAATCTCCCGCCACCCGTCCCGGCTCTCGTACAGGGCCTTCAAATCCGCCAGCCCCCAGTGGTGGACGCAGAACAGGTAATACAGCAGGAACAGCTCCGGGTCGTCCGCCGCCTCTAGGCGTTTTTTACCTCGGCCAGGGTCCGCCGGAGGTATCCGGACAGCTTTTGAATCTCGATGTACAGCTCGTCAATCTCCCCGGCGGTCAGCCGGGCCTTGATGACATCCAGCGGCGTCGCGACGCCCTTCTCCGGGTCCAGCAGCCGCTTGTCCCGGAAATCCGGGTCCTTGCAGCCGTAGAGCACGGCGGACAGCGCCTGGTCCTCCCGGGGCTTATCCTGGAGCCGGCGGGTCTCGTCGTAGGTCAAAGCCCGCAGGGTGAACACCACGGGCACGCCGGCAAGCTCGGAGAGCCGCGTCACCTCCACCCGCTTCTCCGGCAGGGTTTTCCGCACGTCCGGCAGGTCTCCCCGGAGGAGGAGGTCCAGCACGGGGACGCTCTTCTGTTCAGATTCCATATAAGTCTCCTTTCCAATGAAAAAGCCGCCTTGTCTGTACTTGACAAAGCGGCTGGGGCGGGTATAATAGACATAGAAGGGCGCTGTTACAAGACGGTCAGCCCGAAAGCCTAGTCAAACAGAGTTGACCGCTTGGGTGCTAGCCGAGCGGTCAACACGCTTTTGTGGTGAGTATCCACGCCCACATAGCGCAAAGCGCCAGGAAACGCAGCGCGGCAAAAAGCCGTCTCTTCCACATCAGCACCACCTCCCCCATTGGAATTTACGCAGGGGTGCAAACGGTGGGCCAACCGCCTATTATGTAACAGCGTCCTTCTGGCCTTATGATACCAGCAGGGCCGTATTTTGTCAAATCATGCCGCCGGGGACGTTCCCCGGCTTTTTTCACGCCCTCACTGGGGCGGGTCCACCTTGTCCAGGTACTCGAAACTGGTCGCCTGGAAGGGGACCGTAACGCTCCCCGCCTTGGCGGCGGCGAAGTCCGCCAGGGTCTGCTCGTCGTAGTTCATGCCGTAAACGGCGATGCGCTCCGCGCCGTAGGCGTCCGGGTCGTCCAGCTTGCCCACCAGGGTCTTGCGGACGTCGTGGCCCACCGCCGCGGCCTCCACGTCCTCCGCGCCCCGGCTGTAAACCTTGTGCAGGGTCATGGAGCCGGTGATCTTGATGCTGACCAGCTTGCGGTCCTCCGCCATCTGGCCGCAGATGTTGATGGGGTCGAAGTTCTTCGTCACCTTGACCTGGAAGGCGCTGAGCTCCGCGATCTCCGCGCCGTCCTCCCAGACAGCTCCCCACGTCCCGTTCATGACCCGTGAGCCGTTTTCGATTGCCACAGGTATCCCTCCTTACAGATAGATTTTCACATGCACGTCCTCAATGGCGTCGATGGGCCGGATGTCGGCGGCCAGGAACACATGGGTGCCGGTGTTGGCCTCCCGGAGCTCCCGCTCCGTCATGTCCGCCGTGTTTTTGCCCTGGCTCTGGAGATACTTCTCCTGTTCGTCCAGGTCGATGCCGCAGGAGAAGCCGGGCTCGATGAGCTGGTCCTTCTCCAGGACCTGGAGGTAGAGCTTCACGGAGGTGATCAGCAGCAGCTTGTTGTCGTAGCTGTTCTGAAACTTGCCCATGTAGTTGTCCTGGATCGCCAGGCGGAGGTCCTGCTGGACCATATCCAGCAGCTCCACCAGCTTGATCTTCCGCCACGCCTCGGAGCGGCCCGCCGGGTCCACCAGGGAGTTCACGCCCCGGCCCAGCTTCACCTTCTCCCCGTCGTGGGTCAGGATCAGCTCGCCCCGGCCTACGGCGGCGTCCTCCTCCGCCGAGGTGAGGCGGTCGATATCCTCCACCTCCGGCAGGGGAGCGTAGGTGACGGACTGGGTCATGGGGGTCCCGGCGATGAGGCCCGCGATCCGGCCGCAGTAGGCGGCGGCGTCAAAGACGTCGCCCCCCGCCTGGATGCCCTTGGCGGTGAAGTTCACTACGCCCTCGCTGCCGGCGGCGGTGTTGGGCAGGACGGCCTTGTAAACGGCGTGGTTGTCCGCCCGCTGCTGGATGATCCAGTCCTTGATGACGGCGGCCTCCGCCGTGCTCAGGTCCGCCGGACCCGCCAGATAGTCGAATTTCTGGGCGGACAGCCATTTCAGGGCGGCGGGGCCGCTGCCGGGGGCGGTGGACTCCGCTTTCCCGGCGGACAGCTGCTCCTCCGCGCCCAGGCAGTAGACCAGCACCTTCTTGGGCGGGTTCGCGCCGCCCTTGAACACCCGCCGGATGGCGTTCTGATTCTCCACCCCCAGCTTGGCGGGCATCTGGCCGGGGGAGGACAGGGCCCAGCTCTGGCCCGCCGTGGCCGCGTCCCGCAGGATCAGCGCCGCCGTGCCCTTCTGGCTCCGGGCCACCGCCGTCTGGGCCCGCTGCTGGAATACCACCGTCAAGGTGGGCATGGTCAAAGGATTGCTCATTCGCTTCACTCCTCAGCTTGAATTTTTAGTGTGAAATCCCGCATCAGCTCGTAGAGCTCCCGCTCCGCGAAGGCGGCCCGGTCCAGGGTCAGGGCCAGGGTCAGCGTCACCGGCACACAGTCGAAGAAAGACGTGTCCGCCTCGACGCTCCGCACCTTGGGCGCCCGGTCCCTCACCCGGAGGAACCCGTTTCCAAAGGCTCCCAGAGCCAGCATGGCCCGCAGGGCCAGGACCGAGAGGTGGGAGGCGTGGACCTCGTCCACCTGGGAGAAGGTGGTGATCCTGTACTTGTACAGCAGGTCTATGCCGCTCTGGCCGTAGGACAGCGGGTCCAGGCCCACACCGATCAGCTCCACCATGTTGCAGGGCCGCGCGAAGTCCCTGGGGACCAGGTCCGTGTACACGGTCTCCTCAGGAAACGATTCTTTTACCCGCTCCACAACGGCGGCGGTAATGTCCGCCGGGAGGATGGTTCCGGTTTTCATAGCCGCAGCTCCTCCTTCAGCGCCTGAAGCATAGACTCCGCCTCCTGGAGGGCGATTCTTTCAGCTTCGGCCCTGGCCTTCGGATAGAAGTCCGCGCCCTTGACGCGGGTCATCCTGGCCCGGGGCTGATAGCGCTTTGACCGTCCGGAAGGGCCCCGGACCTTGTGGCCGCTGGAGAGAAAATTGGTCAAGGCTCCGGCATTCAGCCTCTGGCGGTCCCCATACCCGGCGGCCACCTCTACGGAGTCCGCCCGCACAGCGACATACCCATGCCTGGAACCCACATGCGGGTTCTGCCAAAGCTTCACCCGCCCTCTGGAGTCATTCAGGCCAGAGGTATCGATTTTGTGCCGGACGGAATCTCGAACGCTTTCGCCGACTCGCTCCAAAAGCTCTTCCCGCAGGCCGGGAATCTTGTCAATGGTGTCCTGCCAGCGCTCCCAGAACGCCTTCCATTCCCCAGTGTCGATAAAATATTCCTGCATCAACAGTCCTCCTTCCGCCGGACCTCGTACTCGTTTTTGTACGGGTCCAGCTCATGAGGAACCCGCACCAGGAAGTAGCGGTCCCCCACGATGACCCAGCTCCCCGGGGCCAGCGTCACCGCCTTCGGCGTCACCAGCACCAGGTCGCCCGTCACCTCGGCGTGGGGGTCCAGCTGCTCGTGGCCCACGTACTTCTCCGTCAGGATACCGGGGAACCGGCAGCCCCGGGGCTCCCGGTCCGCGTCCTGGATGCAGTCCACCGGGTCGCACAGCGCCGCCTTGACCACCTGGAACCCCGGGTCCCCGTCCACGATGGAGGTCAGGAAACAAAACCGCCCCCGCCAGAGGAAGGAGTTGACGATCGTCAGCTCCGGGTTTCGCCGGAGGGTGAAGGTGACGCCCCGGGCGCCAACGCCCAGGTCGGAGAAGAGGTTCTTCCGGTCGTCCTGCTCCGCCTTCGCCCAGGTAACGCGTTTGACCGCCCAGGCAAAGGCGTTGGCCTCCGGGTAGTGGAGCAGGCGCTGGACCTGGACGCGCTCTTTCAAATCGCTTCCTGTCGTCATGACGGCTCACCCTCCCCAGCGCCGGATGTGTCCAAATTGGACACATCCGGTTCCGTCAGCTTCAGCTGGTTCAGCCGGTGCCGGAAGGCGGGGTTCTCCGACAAAGCTTCGCCCACGAAGGAGGCGTCCCGACGGTCCCAGCTGTCCAGGACCAGGTAATTGACGCACAGGTCATACTGAGCCCGGCGGGGCGTATCCTCCGGCGGCTCCCGGACGCCCGCCTGGTCCATGTAGCCCACGGCGGCGTCGTACATGGTTCTTAAAAGCTCCTCTTCCTCCGCCGAGAGGTCATCCAGGCGGCAGAAAGCCAGCAGCGTGATCTTCCGCGGTTCTGACAGCGCCACGCCTCAGTCCTCCAGCGGCCGCAGGAACCGGGCGGAAGCCCACCCGGCCCGCTCGACCGCCACTACCAGCTCCCAGCCGGGGACCGTCACGCCCCTGGGCAGGGCCAGCGTCAGGACCTCCATACCGTCGGGCAGGACCTCCAGCGCGTCATAGCTCAGGGCGGGCCCTGCCCGGAGGTTCAGCCCCTTGGGGGAGCAGACCACCGCCCGGCAGCCCTCCGGCGCAGCCTCGGCCGCCTCCTCGGGAACAGCGGGAGCAGGTTCCTCTTCCGGGGCCTGGGGCGGGGCAGGAGGCGCTTCCGGGGCCTCCGCTTCCGGCGCGGGGTTCATGGGTTTATTCTCCAGCGTCTCTGCCGGGGGAACTGCTTTCTTTCTGGGCATGATAGTCTCCTTTCTCAGCCCTCCGGGCTGTCCTCTTTGCCGCTGCTGCCGCCGGTCTCTGTGGAGGCCCCGCCGCCGCTGCTGCCAGAACCGCCGCCGATCACCGCCTTGAACGCCGCGCTTTTATCCATCATGACCGCCGTCATGCGGCACAGGCCCCGCAGCTCATAGCTGTCCGTGGCCCAGGCGTCGCCGCCGATGTCCGTCGCCGCCATCTCCAGGCCCTTTCGGACGAACAACGTTCCCAGGGACTGGAACTTACCCACGTAGATGGGAGTCTTGCCCGTCTCGCCGGGAATCAGGTCGTTGTCCCCATAGACCACCTGCCGCCCGTTCAGGCGGAATACGCTGGGGTCCGCCGGGTTGGGCACCAGCAGGGAGCGGCCGTTCTTGTCCTCCCAGCCGTCCATTTCCGCGTAGCCGTCCTGGTTGGTCAGCAGGACGGCCCCCATGCTGTGGGCGGTGTTCAGCTTCTGGATCATGGCCTTGCGCAGGGCCTTGGCCTCGCCGCCGGCGGGGAGGGAGACCTCCGTCTCCAGCTTCTTCAGCAATCCCAGCAGAAGAGTGTTCTTGGTCAGGACATACTTGGGCCCGAACCAGCCCGCCAGATACCGCAGAAGCCCGGCGGTGTTGTCCTCCAGCAGCTCACTGGACACCGGCAGCCGGTCGCCGTACTTCTCCACCGTGTAGGTCACCTTGTCAAACTTGGGCTGGTCGTCCTTGCCGATGGTTCCCATCTCCAGAATCTTCGGAAGGGGCTTCCGCTTGCCCTGCTCAATGGCCCGCCAGCCGGAGAGGGTCCGCACCTGCTCCACGGCGAAGAAGCGGCTCAGGTCCAGATACTCTTTCTCGTACTCGTGAATCATGTTGTCGAACTCCGCCGGGACCAGGAAGCCGCCGTCGGAGCCCTCCGGCGTGCCGCCGGTCTCCGTCAGAGCCTTGGTCAGCGGCGCGAAGTCCTCCACGCCCCACGCCTGGCGCACCTTCACGCCGCCCCGCAGGGCCTTGACGAAGGCTGTCGTGTACTCGTTGGTCCGGCGGATGTCGTCCACCGCCTTGCCCTTGGCCTTTTCCTCCCGCTGGGCCAGAAAATTGGCGTGGAGGCCCTTCATCTTCCCGTCCTTCTCATCGAAGCGGCCCTCTTCCGCCAGCTGGGCCTCGGCGGCGTCAATCTCGTCGTTCATTTTGGCCACCTCGGTCATGAGGTTCTTGTGGGCCTCGAAGTCCTTCTTCGCCAGGAGAGCGTTCCCCTCCCCCAGCTTTTCCGCCCGGTTGTGTTTCAGCTCCAAAAGTTCCTGATACGTCATTTCGCAAATCCTCCATATCGCAGTTCTTCCTGTTCCTGCATGGCCTTGGCCAGCAGGAACGCATCATCTTCACCGGCCTCCGCCGGATCGGGCACAGGGGGTTCCTCCCCGCCGTAGCGCTTGCTCTTGGTCACGCCTGCTCCGGGCTGGGCGGGGACGGCCACGAAGGATATCTCATAGGCGTCCGTCACCTCGTCCAGGTCGAACCAGCACGCTTTCCCGTCGTACTCCCGGCCGCCGACGTGCCGGCAGAGGGTTTCCCGCTGGTTCGCCCCGCAGATGGAGCAGAGGACTTTCCCAACCGCCAGCCCCACGGAGCACTCCCGGAGGATGCCGCTCTCAATGGCGGAGATCATGTCCGCCGTGGCGTCCGTCCGGGGCATGTAGCACCGCAGGACCAGGGTCTTGTTTCCCTCCTCGCCCTCCACCTTGGCGGCGTAGACCCGGGCGGTCTGGGCGGCGGCGCTCCACTGGTGGTCCCGGAGCACCGGCAATCCCACGAACTTCTCCGCCATCTGCTTCAGCGCCCCGGCGGTGAAGCGCTCGTGGTCCCGGTCCACCTGCTCGCCGCAGGCCGCCAGCTTAAAGACGAACACCTCCTCGGCGCTCAGTGTCCGCAGGGTCTGCTTGTTGATCAGCAGCATGTCCATCTCCGTGGGTGCGATGCTCTTTTCGATTCTGGCCGATTTCAAAATCTGCTTCATGATTCCTCTCCTTCCGGCGTTCCCGCCCTCTGGCCCATGGCCCGGAGCACGCTCAGCCGGGCCCATTGCTCCAGAGGCCCGAAGTTCCAGCTGGCGAAGTACTGCTCCCCGCCGGGGATGGGGCCCATGTCCTCCAGGCCGCGGATTTCGTCGGCGTTCAGGCCGCCGATCTCCCGCATGGTCCGGTACCACGCCGCCTGAGCCTCGGAATCGCCCTTGAGGAAGACCTTCAGCTCCCGCTTGATGCGAAGGCCTCCGGCCCGCTCACCGGGCAGGAGCAGCTTATAGCTGTCCTCCTGGCCCCACTGGGTTTCATAGCCCAGAAGCGTGTAGTTGACGTACTCGATGCCGTTCTGCTCGTTGCTTTCGTAGCTCTGCTTTCCGGCGTAGGCCAGATGGAGCGGCACGCCGAAGAACCGGCACAAATCCGCCACCCGGACCTCGTTGCTCTCCACGAACTGGGCGTCGGTGTTGCTCATGGAAATGGGCTGGTATTTCAAGCCCAGGTCCAGCACCGCCAGCCGGAAAGCGTTTCCCGGCCCCCGGTGGACAGCCTCCCAGGATTTGCGCAGCTGCTCCTTGGGGTCCACCAGCACCTTGCTGCCGTCCGGCAGCTCCTTCGTGTAGGGCTTCCCCAGGTCCGCGTCGGTGGTCAGGATGCCGCAGGGCTGGCCGCCGTTCTGCCAGGTGGAATTTTCATACTGCTGGGCCGCCCTGGCGGTGGCCAGGGTCATGGAGGCCCGTTTCAGGACGCTGACGCCCTCCAGGCCGTCCTCGCTGTAGGCCTTGTAATGCAGCACGTCGTCCGGCCGCAGCGCCGTCCGCTCCCCGGTGACGGGGTGGGTGAAGAAATACCAGAGTCCCCCGGCGGGGTCCGCCTGGATGGACACATAGTCCGGCGGCAGGGGGATCAGCTCCCGGGGATGGCCGGAGCCAGGGTCCCGGTTGATCCAGGCGTAGGCGTTTCCGCGGAGCAGCTGGTTGCAGAGCATCAGCCGCTGGTAGTCAAAGGTCGTCATGGCCTCGTTGGCCCGGCCCCAGAGGATGCGTCCCAGGCGGTGGTCCGCCAGGCGCTCCTTGGTCCGCTCGTTCATGATGTACACCGGCAGCACCGCCATGGAGGTGGAGAGCACCTCCACGCACCTGTTTACGGTAGATACTTTCATGGCCTTCTCCCGGCTCATGGAGACGTCCTCGCCTCCGGTCAGCCACCCGGCGGGGTTATCCAGGGTCAGCGGGCGGATCACGCCGCCGCCCAGGCTCTTCCGGGGGCTGTCCAGCGTCCGGCCGGCCCGGACCAGGCCCTTGCGCAGGCTCACTCGTCATCCGCTCCTTTCTCCACGTCCTCGCCCCAAAGGGAGAGCACGGCCCCGGCGATCATCAGAGCGCCGCCCGCGATCAGCCCGGCGGGCAGGTAGATCAGGCCCGCGCCGACGGCCACCGCCGCGGCGCCGCCCAGCAGAGCCAGCTCCGCCAGGTGCTTCACAAGTCCATTCGCGATTGCTTTCAACGTAATTCCTCCTCACAGATGATAGTCTCTGGTCCTCATGGCCTCCGCCAGGTCCGGCGGCCGGTTTCGGTCGATCATCCACACCGCCACGACGATGATGGACGCCACCGTCGGGTCGATCCGGCCAATGGAACGGTTCTTCAGCGGCTTGATGTTCCCATTCCCATCCACGTGGCAGCGCACATTGCCGAAGGTCCACCGGAAGCAGGTATTATGCACATGCAGCAGTTCCCGCTTCTCCATCATGGCGTCGATCTCCTTCATGGCCGGGCTCATGTTCTTCAGGTCCTGGGGAATCTCGATGGTGGTCACATGCTTGGAAAGCCGCTGGGTGATGGTCCGGCTGAGGTAGGGGTCGAAGCCTACCATCCTGAGATCATAGCGCTCCGCCGCCTCCTGAATCGTCCGTTCAATGTCGTCGTAGTCGATGATATTCCCCGGGCACAGCCGCAAAAACCCGGCCCGCTCCCAGTCCCGGTAGGGGACGTGATCCCGCTTCTCCGCCTCCTCGGCGGTGTCCCTGGGCCTCCAGATGTGGGGCAGCAGCACCGCCGCGTCCAGCCCCGGCTGGGGCGGGAACAGCAGCACAAAGGCCGTCAGGTCCCGGGAGGTGGAGAGGTCCACGCCGCCGTAACAGGTCTTGCCCCGCAGCCGCTCCAGCCACGCCTCCCGGTCCGCCTTCCGGCTGGGGCCCCACTGGCACTTGTCGTAGAGCGTCAGCGGCAGCCAGCCCACGGTCTTGGCGGAAATCCACTGATTCAGCCGCAGCCAGCGGAACAGCTTTTCCGCCGCCTCGCTGAGCCTGGCGTCCCTGGCCTCGATGCGGATGTTCCGCAGAGACAGGTGCTTCCCCAGAGACGGGTTGCAGAGGAACCAGACGCTTTCGTCCCAGATGTCCACCTTGGCCAAATCGTCCGGGTCGTCGCCGAACACCGCCGTCAGGCCGTAGAGGATGGGCAGCCAGTTGGGGAGGTCCCGCTCCAAAAGCGCTTCCTCCTCCGCCGGGAGGTCCGCGTCCTCCACGTGCCGCAGGGACAGCACCTGCCGGGGGTCGCCGCCCTCGGCCCGGACCCGCCGGAGCTGCCGGGCGTCCCGGATGGCGGCGGCCTTCTCGTGAATTTCCCAGCCGATGGACAGCCGGTCCGGGTCGTCGCCCGCCGTGGTCAGGACGATCCAAACGGGCTGTTTCCGGCCGGAGCCCGCCCCGGCGGTCATGACGTCCCACAAAGCCCGGCTGGGCTGGGCGTGGAGCTCGTCGAAGATGACGCAGCTGGGCTTGTAGCCGTGCTTGCTGTAGGCCTCGGCGGAGAGGACCGCCATAATGCCCACGGTGATCCAGGCGCAGCCGCCGTTTTTGGCCCGAATCCTCCGCCGGTACTCGATCCGCTTCTGGGACTTGCTGACCTTCAGCTCGCCCCTGGCGATCATTTTCGCCGTCCAGG
>CAQVQZ010000007.1 GCA_948902155.1 uncultured Oscillibacter sp. | reverse complement strand
CTCTTTTTATTCGGGAATAAAAAGAGAAAATGGGGGGTGCATTGCACCAGCCATCTTCATGGCTGAAATCTCCCCATCCCCGGTGTCGGGGATGAAAAAAGCCCCAAGCCGCATGGCTCAGGGCGAACTTGAATGGTCCGCGGTTCCACCTGAATTTCCCCCGAAAAGGAAGGGGACGCTCTGCCCGGTAACGGCGGGAAACCGGCGGGGCATTTCCTCCCCGCAGCTCAGGGGCGCCAAGCGTTCCCAGTCCCGGAAGGGCTTGCACCAAACCGCCCTCTCTCTTCGCCGGGATGGGGGAAGCTCCTCCCCTTTGTGCCTTTGAACTTTCGTCACTGTATCATGTTTTTGCGGTATTGTCAAGGGAAACGGGCGGCTTCTTTCTCTTTTTCGAGGACCAATAGCACCGTTGGGGGAATCAGCAGGGGCAGGCACCCGTAAATGCCGGGAATGGCCCAGCGCCCCACGCACCGCCAGCCCCAGGCCGCGCCCAGGTGAAAGCAGAGCAGGGTGCCGCCGTAGAACCGGAGTTTGCGAAGAGGTTCGCCCTCATGGGTGCAGAGATATTCGGTTACGCCCTCCGTGAACTGGCGGAGGTTGTTGGTGGAAAAGATGGTGGCGCAGTTGTACCCGGCGGCCTGGGTATAGGCGGACCATTGCAGCGCCGTGGCGAAGAACATGGGATACAGAGCCAGGATAGGGTCCGTCTCCGCCGGAATCCAGGCCAGCAGCAGGCAGGCGGCGAAGTCGGCGGCAATGGCCAGGGCCTGGAGCGGCGGTCCCCAATGGGACCGCCGCTCCAGTACGGCGAATATGATTCCCACGATATAGATTGCCGTGCCCCCCCAGCCGGACCAGGGCGGCTCCCCAGCTCCCGTCCAGCCCGGATATCACCAGGTAGATCAGATTGGAGGTTTCGGAGGAGCCAAAGGTCCCGCCCCGGATTAGAAGGGCGTAAGCGCCGAAAAAGCCGCCCACGGACGCCATGGCATGGTGGGCCCAAATCTCCCGACGGACCTCCATTTATTCCTCCGGCTCCACCAAAGCGATATGCAGCTCGTCCAGCTGCTTCTGGGTCACTTCGCTGGGGGCGCTCATCATCACGTCCATGGCGTTCTTGTTCATGGGGAAGGGGATGATCTCCCGGATAGACTCTTCTCCCGCCAGCAGCATCACCATCCGGTCGACGCCCGGCGCGATGCCCGCGTGGGGAGGCGCGCCGTAGGTGAAAGCGTTGTACATGGCGGGGAATTTCGCCTTGACATCCTCCTCGCCCAGCCGGACCATCTCAAAGGCTTTCACCATGATCTCCGGGTCGTGGTTCCGCACCGCGCCGGAGCTCAGCTCCACGCCGTTGCACACCAGGTCGTACTGGTCGGCGGTGATAGTCAGGGGGTCGATCTCGCCCCGTTCCGCCTTCAGCAGCACTTCCAGCCCGCCGGAGGGCATGGAGAAGGGATTGTGGCAGAATTCCAGCTCGCCGGATTCTTCGCCGATCTCGTACATGGGGAAGTCCACAATCCAGCAGAAGGCGTACTGCTCTTTGTCCATGTGCCCCGGTGCCGCCGCGCCCAGGGTCTTCACCAGCACCCCGGCGGTCTTCTGGGCCGCGCCCAGTTTCCCGGCGGAGAGGGCCACGAAGTCGTTGGCCTTCAGCCCCAGGGCGGAGACAACGCTGTCCTTGATGGGCTGGACAAATTTTGCGATGCCGCCCACGATCTCCCCGTTCTCGTCCAGGCGGAACCAGTAGGGCTTCCCGCCGGAGACGACTTCCACTTCCGCCAGGGTCTTGTCGATAAACTTCCGGGTCTCATGGAAATCGCTGACGACGACGGCCTTGACCACATTCCCCTCGAAGGGCCCGAAGCCGCAGCCCGCCAGAACGTCCGTCACGTCCTTTACCCGCAGATCGATGCGCAGGTCCGGCTTGTCCGTGCCGAACTGCTCCATGGCATCGGTAAACGTGATGCGCTGGAAGGGGGCGGCGCTGGCCCGGTTATACTTGCCGTATTCGGCGAAGATGGGGGGCAGCACGTCCTCAATGACGGCGAACACGTCCTCCTGACCGGCAAAGGACATCTCCATGTCCAGCTGGTAGAACTCGCCGGGGGAGCGGTCCGCCCGGGCGTCCTCGTCCCGGAAGCAGGGGGCAATCTGGAAATAGCGGTCAAAGCCGGAGGTCATGAGGAGCTGCTTGAACTGCTGGGGGGCCTGGGGCAGGGCGTAGAACTTGCCGGGGTGGTTCCGGGCGGGGACCAGGTAGTCCCGTGCCCCCTCGGGGGAGGAGGCGGTGAGGATGGGGGTGGTGATCTCCAGGAACCCGTGGTCGGTCATGGCCTTGCGGATGGCGGAGACCACCTGGCAGCGCAGGACGATGTTGCTCTTCACCGCCGGATTCCGAAGGTCCAGATAGCGGTACTTCAGCCGCTGGGCCTCGTCGGCCTCCCGGCTGCGGTTGATCTGGAAGGGCAGCTCGTTGTGGCGGCAGCGGCCCAGGACCTCCACCTTGGCGGGGACGATCTCGATGTCGCCGGTGGGGAGCTTGGCGTTCTTGCTGTCCCGCTCCCGGACGGCGCCCTCCACGGAGATGGTGGATTCCTTGTTGATGGCCTTGAACTGGGCCACCATCTCCGGGGTCTCGGCCACCACTTGGGTGGCGCCGTAGAAGTCCCGGAGGACGATGAAGGCCAGTTCGGCCCCGACCTCCCGGATGTTCTCCATCCAGCCGGAGAGCTTGACTTGCTTTCCGGCGTCGGCGATGCGGAGTTCTCCGCAGGTATGCGTGCGGTTCTGTGTCATAGTGTTGGCTTCCTTTCCGATAAAGTAGGGGAATATGAATACAAATTGTATATCAGAGTTAAATCACTACGAATTGGAATCAGCGGATTGGAACATTTCCCACAGGAAGGCCCCCAATTCCCGGCCTTTCTCCTGGCCCTGGAAGACGTAGAGGGGCAGCTCCCGCCCGAAGCCCCGCCACCAGCCGTTGATGTGGAACCGGAGCATCCAGAGGGGCTGGTTCTGACCGTCATAGGCGTAGAAGTCGATCTGGTAGTCCTTTTCCGGGTCCAGCTCGGTGATCCGGTCTCCCTGGGGGAGGAAGCGCAGGACCACCTCCAGCGGGTTCCGGTGGAACCGGAGTTTCTCCAGCCGCTCCAGCACGGCGTCCATCTCCGGCTCCCCGGCGGAGAGGGAGAGTTCGCCGTGGACCGCCTTGGGGAAACCGGCCTGGGGCCAGACGGAGACGGCCAGATGCTCCGGCGCTTCCCCGCCCATCAGGCCGTAAAGGTCCAACGGCCGGGCGTACCAGACAGCCCAGAGAATCAGCAGGGCCAGCAGCCCCCAGCGTAGGGCCTTGCGGTGCTCCCGCAGAAATTCCTTCATGGCTCCGTCACTCCCGGATGACGCTGCCCTGGTTCCGGGCGTCCAGGCCCGCCTTGATGCGGTAGATGGTGGCCCTGGGGTCCAGCTTGGTCTGCTCGCCGGTGGCCATGTCCTTGCAGGCCGCTACGCCCTCCTGAATCTCGTCCTCGCCCAGGAAAATGACGTAGGGGATGCCCAGCTTGTCCGCGTAGCCGATTTTCTGCTTGAATTTCTTTTCCTCCGTGTAGAGCTGGGCCCGGATGCCGTTCTCCCGGAGCTGGGTCGCCAGGGCGATGGCGGCGCTCAGGTCCTGGGTCATGGGGAGGATGAGCACGTCCGCCGGAGCGGTGGGCAGCTCCGGATTCAGCATGCCCTGTTCCCCCAAAACGTAGAACAGGCGGGTGAGTCCGATGGAAATTCCGACTCCAGGGAGTTGTTTTTCGGTGTAATATTCCGCTAAGTTATCATACCGCCCCCCGGAACAGACGGAACCGATCTCCGGATGGTCCAGCAGCACCGTCTCGTAGACCGTCCCGGTGTAGTAGTCCAACCCCCGGGCGATGGTCAGGTCCACGGCGAAATTCTCCGCCGGAACGCCGAAGTCCGCCAGATACCGGACTACCAGCCCCAGCTCCTCCAGCCCCTGGTCGAAGAGGGGATTCCGGCCCCGGTAGCCCTCCAGCCGGGCGAGGACGGCTTGGGTATCGCCGTTGATAGAGATGAAATTCAGGATTTCACGAGCGTTTTCCGGAGAAACCCCCAGGTCTTCCGTAAGGATCGCCTCCACCTTTTCCGGGCCGATCTTGTCCAGCTTGTCCACGGTCCGCATGATGCCGCCGGACTGCTCCGTCAGGTCCAGCATGGCGTAGAAGCCGTTGAGAATCTTCCGGTTGTTCACCCGGATGCGGAAGCGCTTCAGCCCCAGGGTGGAGAAGGTTTTGTAGATGATGGCGGGAATTTCCGCCTCGTTGAGGATGGACAGCTTTCCGTCCCCGATGACGTCGATATCCGCCTGGTAGAACTCCCGGAAGCGGCCCCGCTGGGCCCGTTCGCCCCGGTAGACCTTGCCGATCTGGAAGCGGCGGAAGGGGAAGGTCAGGTCGTTGTAGTGCAGGGCCACGTATTTCGCCAGGGGGACCGTCAGGTCGAAGCGGAGGCTCAGGTCCGCGTCGCCCTTCTGGAAGCGGTAGATCTGTTTTTCCGTTTCGCCGCCGCCCTTGGCCAGGAGGACCTCGCTGGATTCGATGACGGGGGTGTCCAGGGGGGTGAAGCCGTAGAGGGCGTAGGTTTTCCGGAGAACCTCCATCATCCGCTCCATCTGTTGCTGGGGGGCGGGGAGAAGTTCCATAAAACCGGAGAGAGTGCGGGGTGTCTGTTTTGTCATCATTCTGCTCCTTTTATAGAAATTTGGATGAAAAACGAGGGAGAATCGGGAAAATCGGGGGGCAGTTCGGTGTTTGTTCAAAAAGAGCGCCATCTTCCCAAAACGGTCTTTGGGACGATAGCGCTCGCCGCTTCGTGGTGCCACCCAAATGCAAGGCTTGCGCCTCCTTTGTTCCTTCTGGTACGGGAAGGGACCGCTCCCGCTCCGCCGCTGTCTTTCCTCCGGGTCCAAACGGGGCCCTTTCAGCAGGCGGGGCCCTCTCTGTGGACCGGCGCTCGGAATACTGCTGCGGCATCCTCGCGGTGAAATCTCTGTGATTATATTCGCTTTGGAGGGAAAAGTCAAGCGGGCAAGGGCCCTATCCCTTTTACCTTTTGTGTTGAGAAAGTACCGTTTCTCACCTTTTCGTCAAAAAACAACGTGGACAAGTAATTGCGTCAGATAACTGTCCGATAAACCAAAAGTTACGGATTCTTCTTCATATATTCTGCCTTAACCTTATCGATCGTTTTTCCTCCGATACCAAAGTTCTTGTCTGACACTTCCTTAATGGTTACTACAAAAAATTCCTGGGGTACTTTCATAATTTCAGAAGAAACTTCCGTCAATCGTCCAATCAATTCCTCCTTTTGTCCATCTGACAATGTACCGCTTTCAACTGTTATGTATGGCATTTTGCTTTTCCTCCAAATTTAAATTTGCAGCTTTGAATAGCATAGTTTCCTTTCAATTTCAACCTATGATTCGCTAAGTTGCCAGAGTTTTGAGACAACAACACAAAAGGTAAACGTGAGAGCCGCAAGGGGCTTTTCCCGTTTGTGGTGCATAGGTTTCGCTAAAATAGTAAACTGACATCTCCATAAATATAAATGCGAAGCACTCCAATGAAAAACAAATGAATTGGATAGTATAGATAAAAAAACCACTTCATCCAGTTTGCTTTCCCTTTTTCGCCATTGTATAGCTTTAGCACGGGATAGACCAACAAAACACCGATCTGTACCAATGCGTAAACTTTACTCACAAAAAAGAACGATACCACGGCATACAGCGCAACATACAGAAGAATTTCTTTCATCTGTGCATTCAAGTTTCCTCTTTTCTCGTACATTCCCAAGATTGCAAGTACGGCTATGCAGCTCCAATCCGCGGGGAAAGCGCTCCAAACCAATACGAAAATGAGGGTGCTTTTTATCCAATTTTTCATTGGCAGATCATGGTCCTGCATCCACAGGACCAAAACCGCTATGAAAAGCGGATACATGACGCTTGTCTGATTAAAAATTCCCGTACGGAACGGGATTGGATGGATTCCGAATGCAAAACAATACGCAAAATGGGAAATGACTGCGAAAATTCCCATTCGCAGCAGATACCGTTTTACATCATGGGTGTAATGATATCCTTCACACACGAAAAACCACATGATCGGGGCCGTTAAACGCCCGACGATATGGAATGCCATTGCTCCCGGTTCAGCTGGAAAATCGGGATAAATCAAATCAGATACATGGTCGATCGTCATGGCAATGATTGCAATCAGTTTTAAATGATTTGCATTCAATCGCAGCTGTAGTTTCATATGGACCTTCTTGCTAATCTCTCGAGTTATTTTTACAAACACCGATTTGGTGGAGCGGCCGGCATAAGGGGGAGTAAATCGCGGATTGAATCCGAACATGGACTGTGATAGAATGAAAATGTTATCTTGGTGGGAAGGGGAATGGCGTATGATGCGGTTTTTTCGGAAGCATCCCCGGTTCGGGGGATTGAAGAGGAATGCAGTGGGCGGCTGACAGCCGCCCTTACATTTGTGTCCATTTATTGGTTGAGGCGTCTCGTTTTAATACGAGGGCGTCGGATCGGTCGCCTCTGTCGAAGTGTACTTTTTCTATAGAGTCGGTCAGTTTGATTTCAAAGCGGTTTTTTGCGCCTATGCTGCTGTTTAATCCGCCGAAGGCGCTGTAAAAGGAGCAATGCAGTTCGCGGCCAATTGTTTCGGTCTTCATGTTCCGGATGAAGCCCATGGAACCGGAAAGGGCCGTTTTTATGGTTATTACAGAACCGTCCTTGGAGAGGGAGAAGTCCTGTAAATGGACGTCGGTTCGTTTTTCAAAGCCTGATGATAGAAATAACCCGGCGGCGATTAAGACAAGCGTCAATGCCGCTGACAGCAATGTGAATTTTTTCATGTTATGCTGTATGCCTTAATGTTTCATATCGAAAAATGATATATTAAACAGTTCATGGAATATCCTGCCGGATTCGGATCAAAGCAAATAATTGTTTTCGCGGTTTGCGGGCAGAAAATCAACCAGCTTGTAGGTTGCGTATCCTCCGGCAACCAAGGGTTCACGGTCGCAGAGTTCTTTTGCCTCCTCACGGCTTTCGGTCTTCAGGATATACATGCCGGCCATTCCAGGATAGCCCTTGAATACGCCGCATAGTTCCAGTTTGCCCGCGTCATCCAATTGCCGGATGTTCGCAACGTGGTCTTCAATTACTTTTTTTGTGAGTCTATTATACGTTTTGCTTTTTTCAATCATCATCAGATACATCGGTTTTTCCATTGTCCTTGAGACCTCCGTATTTTCATATATGGAAATATTTGGTATTTAAATTTTAGTGCGCAAAACCACAAGGAACAAGAATGTTCCCAAAATTGCAAATCTACGTTGCCGCCGCTTCGGCCTGGAATGCCTCCAGACAGCCAGAGCGTGCGAAAGTTCTTTTGGTTCCTTTCACCCTAAAGGGTGTACGGGGACTCTAAGCGGCAAAGCCGCTAAGAGTCCCCATATCTTTCAAGAAAAGTAGCCTATGCGAGGGGGCGGGAGCTGGAGGGGTTGACGATGAGACGCCAGTCGAGATCGCCGCGGGAAAGTCCCAGGACCAGCATTTCGGCGGTGGCGATGTTGCTGGCAAAGGGGACCCGGTTCTGGTCGCAGAGGCGGGAAATGTAGGAGATTTCATCGGCCCGCTCCTCGTTGGCAGGGTCGTTGAAAAAGAGGACCATGTCAAACTCGTTGTAGGAGATGCGGGCGCCGATCTGCTGGCTGCCGCCGTGGGCGTAGGTCAAGAAGCAGTGGACATCCAGGCCGGTGGCGTCCGCTACCATATGGCCGGTGGTGTTGGTGGCGTAGAGCTGATGCCGGGCCAGGATACCGGCATAGGCGGTGCAGAACCGGACCATGAGCTCCTTTTTGTTGTCATGGGCCATCAGAGCGATGTTCATGTCATACTCCTTTCTGGAAATCTGGGGCCTTTCGGGGCCAAGTCAGATGAATGCTTATTTGATCCGAAGCAGGGGGACCCGTTCGCCCTCCAGCCGCCGGGCAATGTTGCGGTAGGCGGCCGCCGCGCCCTTGCGGCTGTTCAGCAGCAGGGGAACGCCTTTGTTCAGGTAGAGGGGCAGGGCGTCGTCCTCCGGGATGACGCCGATCAGCGGGAGGCCCGCCCGGTCTATGGCGTCGTCAATGGTGGCGTGCATGTTCCGGAGCATCTTCGTCCGGACCCGGTTTACGGTCAGGTGGAGATGGCCGTTGGGGAAGCGGTGGAGCTCCATCACGGTGTGCTGGGCGTCCCGCAGGGAGGAGGCGTCCGCCGTGGCGACCACCACCACCCGGTCCGCGCCGCAGGTGGCCAGGAGAAAACCCTCCCCCAGGCCCGCCGGGGCGTCCAGCAGGCAGTAGTCAAATTCCAGCTTGGCCCGCTCCAGCAGACGGTTCATCTGGGCTTCCGTCACCGGACAGCCCCGCTTGCGGGTGGGGGCCGTCAGGAGGAAGAGATTCGGGATGTCGGGGTGCTCTACCGCAGCGATGTCCAGGGAACAGCGCTCCTGGGCCACGTCGGTGAAGTCCATCAGGGCCCGGTCCGTCAGGCCCAGGGCCAGGTCCAGGTTCCGGAGGGCCACGTCGCAGTCCAGGCACAGCACCCGCTTGCCGGACAGGGCCAGGGCGGAACCGACCCCGGCGGTGAAAGAGGTCTTGCCCGTGCCCCCCTTGCCGGAGACCACGGCGATGCTTTGGCCTGGCATAAACGCGACCCCCTTTCGTATGCGTTCAAAATCGGGCCGGGATTGGCGAATGGCTTTTGGCGCGGAGGTTCTCCGGACGCCTGCGGGGGCGGATTCGGCGGGAAATTACCCGAAGCCAGACGATGGCCATTCGACAGGCCGGGCCGGAACCAGGCAGGGAAAGCGCTACTTTCTATTATAGCGGATTCTTTTTGATTTTTGCAAATAGTCTGGGATACTTTTTTGGGGTTTCCTTGATTTTTGTGATTATTACCAACCGATGGCGGATTTCTGTATCGGGAATGACGTAGTCCAGAGGGGGTTCCAGGCGTCCGCCCAGCAGTTCTACGGCCCGCCGGGAGGACGCCAGCTCCTCGCCGGTGTCCACCGACTTCATGGCAAGGAATTTCCCTCCCGGTTTTACCAGGGGCAGGCAGAGCTCCGCCAGCATGGGCAGGGCCGCTACCGCGCGGCTCACCGCCGCGTCGTAGCTTTCCCGGTGGGACTGGGCGAACTCCTCCGCACGGGCGTGGACGCAGGACGCGTTTTCCAGGGCCAGTTCTCCGCAGACGCGGGAGAGGAAGTCCACCCGCTTCCGCTGGGCGTCCAGCAGGGTCAGGCGGATGGAGGGCTCCAGGAGCTTCAGGGGCAGGCCGGGGAAGCCTGCCCCGGTGCCGACGTCCACCACCGATTTCCCGGACAGGTCCGTCAGGGTCAGCAGGGCGGCGCTGTCCAGGAAGTGGAGGCGGGCCACCTCCGCCGGGGCGGTGATGGCGGTGAGGTTCATCACCTGATTCGCCTCTTCCAGCAGCTCCGCGTAGCGGAGAAGGGCGGGGATGGGCTCCGTGGGGAGGGAGAGGGCCGTCAGGCCCCGGCGGAGGATGGACTCCATCATTTCTGCTTCAGGAGGTCCCGGATCTCCGTCAGCAGCCGCTCCTCAGCGGAGGGGCCCGGCGGGGGAGGGGGGGCCGCTTCCTTTTTCTTATGGAAGCTGTTGAGGGCCTTCACCAGGCAGAAGACCACCAGGGCCATGATGAGGAAGTTCAGGATGGCCTGGATGAAATTGCCGTAGGTGATGACGGCGGGGCCGATGTTCACCGACAGTTCCGCAAAGGACACGGAGCTGGTGAAGACGCCCAGAATGGGCATGACGATGTCGTTGATGAGGGACGTGGTGATGTTGGAGAACGCGCCGCCGATGATGACGCCGACGGCCATGTCCATCACGTTGCCCCGGGCGATGAAGGTTTTGAATTCCGCCAGGAAGCCGGTGGTCTTGTCTGCCATGGTTTGATTCCCTTTCGTATAATAGATTTCAATGATTACAGATTGGATTGGGACTCAGGCGGTTTTGACCCGGAGGGCGGGGTCCAGGACCCGGGCCAGCATGATGGCCGCTTGGGCGCGGGTCAGGTCGGCGGAGCCTTGGAAATTCCCGGCTTTGTCTACGCCGGTGAGGATGCCTGCGCGGTAGAGGTTCAAAATTCTTTCGGCGTTCGGGGTTTCTTCGTGGATGTCGGGGACGCTAATGGTTTCGTTCAGGACTTCCAGCTCTCCGGCGGCGCCGTTCACCAGAACCGCGAACAGAGCACGGGTGGCGTTGTCAATGGAAAACCGGGTCAGGGCGTCGTAGTCCTCCGTTTGGTTTTCTCCGGCAAGGGGGACCAGCAGGTCCGAGAACAGGTCGGCCTTGTGTTCGCTGGTCAGGTAGACCAAGGCGGGATACCACCAGGCGGAGGCCAGACGGGTGAAGTTTGTGGTGTTGTACCAGAAGATAGTTCCGTCCGGGTCGTCGAAGTCCTCGAAACAGTAGCCGGTGCCCTGGAAGCCCTGAGTCATGGTGCCGGGCTCCGAATGATAGGACTGCCGGAGACCTTGATAGGAGCGGATGTGATTGTAGCCCTCGAAGCCGATATCCAGCCGGCAGGTTTCCGGGAGGGAAGCGTCTTCTTCCTCCAGGCTGAGACAAAAATAGGGATTTGCGCCGCCGGTGTAGGTATAGGGCAGCTCCCCTGCCGGATAGGAGGCAATCAGGCTGCCGTCCTCACCGCAGAAGCGAAGGTAGGGCTGGCTCAGGTCCGGCAGGTCGGGGACCGTACCGTCTCCGCCGCATTGCAGGTTGTACAGCCGCGCCGCCAGGACGATCAGCTGGGCTACGGTCAGCTTGCCCTGGGGGTTGAAGGCCGTGTCCGACGTGCCGTTCATCAGGCCCCGCTCGTAGCAGAGCTTGATGGCGTCGTAAGAGGCGCTTCCCTCCGCCACGTCGGCGAAGCCGGGATATTCGCGCTGCCGCTCCTCTGTATCGACTGCGGCGCAAGGGATACAGAGGACAGACAGGAATACAGCCGTTAAAACCAATCCGAGGATACGTTTCATCGTTCAAGTCCTTTCTATTCGCTGGAAACGGGTCGTTACTTTTTCTCGAGAGAAAAAGTAACCAAAAAGAGCTTTAGCGCGCTCTGGGCCCTGGTTTTTGAGTGAGTTTTGTGCACGGTAACGGTGGACTTACTTTTGGGGGACCAGTTTTTCCGTGCCGCCCATGTAGGGACGGAGGATTTCGGGGATGGTGACCGTGCCGTCGGCTTGCAGGTTGTTCTCCAGGAAGGCGATCAGCATCCGGGGGGGCGCTACGCAGGTGTTGTTCAGGGTGTGGCACAGCTGGGTCTTGCCGGACTCGTCCTTGTAGCGGATGCGGAGGCGGCGGGCCTGGGCGTCGCCCAGGTTGGAGCAGGAGCAGACTTCGAAATACTTCTGCTGGCGGGGGGACCAGGCCTCGATGTCGCAGGACTTCACCTTCAGGTCCGCCAGGTCGCCGGAGCAGCACTCCAGCTGCCGGACGGGGATGTCCAGGGAGCGGAACAGCTCCACGGAGAACTGCCAGAGCTTTTCATACCACATGGGGGATTCCTCGGGCTTGCAGACCACGATCATCTCCTGCTTTTCGAACTGGTGGATGCGGTACACGCCCCGCTCTTCGACGCCGTGGGCGCCCTTCTCCTTCCGGAAGCAGGGGGAGTAGGAGGTCAGGGTCTGGGGGAGCTTTTCGGAGGGGAGGATTTGGTCGATGAAGCGGCCGATCATGGAGTGCTCGCTGGTGCCGATGAGGTAGAGGTCTTCGCCCTCGATCTTATACATCATGGCGTCCATGTCCGTCTGGCTCATGACGCCCTCCACCACGTTGCCGTGGATCATGAAGGGGGGGATGCAGTAGGTGAAGCCCTTGCCGATCATGAAGTCCCGGCCATAGGCCAGCACGGCCTCGTGGAGCCGGGCGATGTCCCCCAGGAGGTAGTAGAACCCGTTGCCGGAAACCCGCCCCGCGGCGTCCAGGTCGATGCCGCCGAAGGACTCCATGATCTCCGTGTGGTAGGGGATGGGGAAGCCGGGAGTGACCGGTTCGCCGAAGCGCTGGACTTCCACGTTTTCGCTGTCGTCCTTGCCGATGGGGACGGAGGGATCGATGATCTGGGGAATCAGCAGCATCCGCTTATGGAGCTCGGACTCCAGCTCGTTCTCCTGCTTCTCCAGCTCTGCCAGGCGGTCCGCCTGTTCCTTGACCTGGGCCTTGACGGCCTCGGCCTCCTGGAGCTTGGAGGGGTCCTTTTTGCTCTGGCCCATCAGGACGCCGATCTGCTTGGAGAGGGTGTTGCGGTTGGAGCGGAGTTGGTCCGCCTGGGCGATGGCGGCGCGGCGTTTGGCGTCCAGGTCGATGACCTCATCCACCAGGGGGAGCTTTGCGTCTTGGAATTTCTTGCGGATGTTTTCTTTGACCAGGTCGGGGTTTTCCCGGATGAAACGGATGTCGAGCATGAGATGTTCCTTCTTTCGTATAGTTTGAAATGTATATTGTTTCACGTGAAACGGCGGGGGTTCAGGGTTCGTCCAGCAGGGGGCGGACGGCTTCGGCGAAGGCGTTCGCGGTTTGCCTGGGGTCCGTTGTCCAGAGGGTGAGGTTTCGGGAGACGTAGGGGGAGTAATACATCCATTCGTCGATGAAAAACTGCATCCGGACGCGGTTCGCTCTCTGCTGGCCCACGGAAATCATCATGTGGAGGTCGCCGTCGTGGACGGAGCGCCCGGTGACCCTGCGCTCGGGAATGAATTGCAGCACGGCGTTCCACGGCGGGCGGCGGAAGCGCAGGGCCTCCGCGGCTTCCAGGGCCGCGTCCCACCCTGGGTCCTCCGGGGTGAGGTTTTTGTCGGGATACTCTTTGCGGTTTTCTCCAAGCTCCCAAAGGGTGAGGTTCATGTAATCGGGGGTTTCCATTCCGGGGGCCAGGGTGTAGATGTCCACGGGGCGGGAATACCAGGCGGCCCACAGGACCAGGGCCAGGAGGAGCGTCAGGGGTTTCCGGTGTATTTTGATCCAGTTCATGCAGGTTCCTCCAACAGCGGCCAAAGCTTATCCATCAGGGCCTGGGCGGCGTCCGCGCCGCCGGAGAGGGAGGCGGGAAGATTCCGGCCGTTATGCCGGGAGCTGTACCAGGATCTCTCCCCGCCCAGCTGAAGGGTCAGATTTCCGCCGCTGTCCCAGAAGTAGAGGATGAGCTCCTCCCTTGGTGCGGCTTCCGTGTGAATGACCGTCTCCGTCCGGTACTGCCGGACCAGATTCCAAGGGGGCCTCCGAAAGCGGAGGGCTTCCGCCTCATCCAGAACGGTCTGCCACAGAGGGTCGCCAGGCGTGAGGCCGGCGTCCCGGCTTTCCGTGATGCCGACTCCCGGCTCCAGATAGGAGATGCGGACGTTGATGGCTTCCGGATTTCCTATGCCCAGAGTGTGGATGCCGACGGGGCGGGAGTACCACGCCGCCCATAGGATTAGGGTGAGAAGTAGCGCCAGGGCTTTCCAGTGGGCCTTGAGGCGGGTCATTGCTCCGCCTCCTCGGGGGCTTCTGCCTGGGCGGCTTCCGCTTCCCGGGCCTCTACGGCCTCTTTCAGCTGGTAGTAGCGCTCCCAGGCGGAGACGGTGAGCCCTAGCTCGTAGTCAGAAAGGGGGAGGTTGTCGCTGAGGCAGACCACCAGGTCCTCCGCCTCCATGCCGTCGATGATTTTCCGGCAGCTCTCCAGGTTCTCCTGGCGGTAAAGCCGTTCCAGGGAGTAGAGGCGGGCCAGGGCCATGTACTGCCGGTTATAAGCCTTCATCTCGCTGCTGCGCAGCTCGTCCTGCCGCTCCAGCTCGTCTATGCGGGCCTGGGCGGCGTTCAGCTCGTCCTGGAGGGTGAGCATCCTGTCCTGAAGGCCCTGCATGGCGGTGACGGAGCTTTGGAGCTTCCCCAGGGCCTCCGTGTTGCTCCGCTGGTGGGAGAACAGGGACCAGGCCATCAGCAGGAACGCCGCCACAAAAAGGACCATGATATAGACAACGACGGGTTTTTTCCCGGCGGGCGCGGCGTTCTCCTCCGGTTCCACGGGGCCGCCGTCGCTTCGTTTTACCAGCTTCATGTCTCCGGTCCTTTCCGATGGGTCCGCAGCAGGGCCAGGGCCTCCAGGAGGTCGTTGAGGTCGTCCAGGCCGTAATACTCCAGCTCGACGCGGCCCTTCTTCCGGCCGCTGACGATCTTCACGCCCCGGCCAAGCTGGGAGGACAGGGCCTTTTGGGCCTCGGCGGCGTAATCCACTTCTTTCGGCGGGGCTTCCTCTTCCTCCGGCTCCGCAGTCAGGCGCTTCACCAGGGCTTCCGTCTGCCGGACGGAAAGCTGGCCTTGAATGACAGTGTTCGCCGCCTTCTCCTGGAGGGCGGGGGAGAGGGGCAGGAGGGCCCGGGCGTGCCCGGCGGAGAGGGTCCCCTCTTCCACCAGATTCCGCACGGCGGGCTGGAGGCCCAGCAGGCGGAGGGCGTTGGCCACGGCGCTGCGGGATTTGCCGACCCGCTGGGCGGCTTCCTCCTGGGTCATGTGATAGGTCTGGATCAGGGACTGAAATCCGGCGGCTTCCTCCATGGGGTTCAGGTCCTCCCGCTGGAGGTTTTCCACCAGGGCCAGCTCCGCCGCCTTCTGGTCGTCGGCCTCGATGACCACGGCGGGGACCTCGCTCAGCCCCGCCATGCGGGCGGCGCGCCAGCGGCGCTCTCCGGCGATGATCTGATAATACCCGGAGGACAGCTTCCGCACGGTCAGGGGCTGAATCACGCCGTGCTCCCGGATGGAATCCGCCAGCTCTGCCAGGGCGGCTTCGTCGAACTGCTTCCGGGGCTGTCCGGCGTAGTTCTCTACCTGGGAAATCGGCAGATATAGACTCCCCGCAGCCTCGGGCTTCAGCACGTCGTCGCCCAGCAGCGCGCCCAATCCCCGGCCAAGGCCGGTAGGCTTCTTATTCGCCAAGGAAATGCACTCCTTTCAACTAATTCATAGTCTGCCCGCTTTCGCAACCCTTTAAGCCCGGTTGCCGTCGCTTCAGCTGCCGATTCCCACCAGACTCCAGAGCGCGCGAAAGCTCTTTTTGCTTACTTTTTCTCTCGAGAAAAAGTAAGGAACTCGGCGGCGAAAGCGGTGTAGGCGTCCGCGCCCCGGGAGGCCCGGTCGTAGGCCGTGATGGGCTTCCCATGGCTGGGGGCCTCGGACAGCCGGATGTTCCGGGGGATCACGGCGCCGTATACCTTGCCGGGGAAATAGTGCTTGACTTCCTCCGCCACCTGCATGGCCAGGTTCGTCCGGCCGTCGTACATGGTCAGAAGCACGCCCTCCAGCTCCAGGGCGGGGTTCAGGGAACGCCTGACTAAACGAATGGTGTTCATCAGGTCCGACAGGCCCTCCAGGGCGAAATACTCGCACTGGACCGGGACGAGGATGGCGTCCGCCGCGCACAGGGCGTTCAGCGTCAGCAGCTCCAGGGAAGGGGGGCAGTCAATGAGAATGTAGTCGTAGCTCTCCCGCAGGGGGACCAGGGCGTCTTTCAGGAGAAATTCCCGGCGCTCCATCCCGATCAGCTCCACGCCCGCTCCGGCCAGGGCTTTGTTGGAGGGGAGCACGTCGCCGTAACGGGTGTGCGCCACCACTTCGGAGGCGGGCAGCTCGCCGATGAGGGCGGAGTAAACGCCTTTGGAGACGGTTTTGTCCACCCCCATGCCGGAGGTGGCGTTGGCCTGGGGGTCGAAGTCGCAGAGAAGGACTTTTTGGCCCGCCTCTGTCAGGGCGGCGGCCAGGTTCACGCAGGTGGTCGTCTTGCCGACGCCGCCTTTTTGGTTTACGATCGCAATGATTTTTGCCACAGAAGCACCTACCTTCTTGTTCTTTTTCTTGAAAGAAAAAGAACCAAAAAGAACTTTATCGCGCTACGGAGAATGGCGGTCGGTAAAGTTTTCCGCACGGTAACGCGGCTGCGGTTTTGATACGAAAAATATTATAGCAAGGGCGGAGCGGGCTTGCAAGGTCAAATACCACAAAATTTTGAGAAAGCGGGGGGAAAAGAGAATGTTTCACGTGAAACATGCGCCGGTGAGGACGGACAGTGTTTCACGTGAAACAATCAGTTTGCTATTCGCTTTTGCCGAAGAGGTGGGCGCTGTGGGGCGGCAGCCAGAACTCGCCGCCGGGGAAGGACTCTCCGGTGAGGAGGTTTTGATAGGCCGCGTGAGGGAGGGCTATGGGCTGTGCCCCGGCTCCGGCGTTGGCCAGGAGGATGGTGGACTCGCCGGGAACTTCCCGGGCGTAGGCCAGCAGGGAGCTGCGGGTGTCCAGCCAGCGGAGATCGCCCCGGCGGAGGGACGGGCGCGTTTTCCGGAGCTGGCCCAGGGTCTGGAACCAGGAGAGCAGGTCCCGGTCCTCCCGGCCCCAGGGGTAGGGTCCCCGGTTGAAGGGGTCCGCCGCGCCCTCCATGCCCGCCTCGTCGCCGTAGTAGATCATGGGGGAGCCGGGGAAGGTGAAGAGGACGGCCGCCGCCAGGCGGAGGCGGATAAGGGCCGTTTCCCGCTCCTGGTGGGTCAGGCGGAAGGCGGACTGAGCCTCCCGGCCCTCGGGCAGGGGACGGCCCCCCAGCATGGTGAGAATGCGGGGCGTGTCGTGGGTGCCCAGGAAATTCATGGCGGAGAGGAAGGCGGCGGGGGGGTAGTTCTCCCGGATGGTTTCCATGGACTCTTTGAAATCTTCTGCGGGCCCGCCCAAGAGGTAGTGGAGAAGGGCGGTGCGGAAGGGATAGTTCATCACGCCGTGAAGCTCCCGGCCCAGGAGGTAGCGGCGGCGCTGGGAGTAGGAAATCTTATTGCTGGCGTCCTCCCAGACCTCCCCCAGGAGGAGGGCGTCGGGGTCCGTTTCCTCCACGGCGGCGCGGAGCTTTTCAATGAAGGCGTCCGGCAGTTCGTCCGCTACGTCCAGCCGCCAGCCGGAGGCCCCGGCCCGGAGCCAGCGCTTGACGATGGAGTTTTCACCGTCGATGATATAGTTTATATAGTCCGGGCAGTCCTCCCGGACGTTGGGTAGAGTACTGATGCCCCACCAGGATTCGTAGGAGGAGGGCCAGTCGCTGAAGTGGAACCAGCTGTAATAGGGGCTTTCCTGGCTCTGGGCCGCGCCCAGGGTGGGATAGAAGCCGTCGGCGTTGAAGTAGATGCTCTGGGAGCCGGTGTGGTTGAAGACACCGTCTAGGATGACGCGGATGCCCCTTTCCTTGGCCTGGACGCAAAGGGATTTGAAATCCGCTTCCGTGCCCAGGAAGGGGTCGATCTTCGTGTAATCCGCAGTGTTGTAGCGGTGGTTGGAGGCGGATTCGAAGATGGGGCAGAAGTAGAGAGTGCTGACGCCCAGAGCGGCCAGGTCGTCCAGGTGGGCGGCGACGCCTTTCAGGGAGCCGCCGAAGAAGTCCCGGTTTTTGATTTCGCCGTCCTCGGGACGCCAGGCGGGGACGTCGTCCCAGTTCTCGTGGACCCAGCGGTTTCCGATCAGGCCCTCGGGGCTGGGGGGCTTCAGGCGGCAGTAGCGGTCCGGAAAAATCTGATAGGTGACGCCTTCGCCGAACCAGACGGGAGTGAAGCTTTTTTCGTAAACCGTGAGCTGCCAGGGAGTGGGTTCGCCCGCGCTGCGGTAGCCCGTCTTGTCCAGATAGCAGCCGGTGCCGTCGTCCCGCCAGAAGCGGAACCAGTACCACACCAGCTCCGGCGTCTGGAAGGGAATCAGGGAGATGGAGAAACAGGCCCGGTCCTCCCAGAAGCCGGAGAAGGGCATCTCTGCCTCCAGCTGATGGCCGGCAAATTCCCGGCGCAGGATGACGGAACAGTGGGTGAAGCCCTCGATAGAGAGGGGGCGGCAGGTGAGACTCCAGGGCTCCCCGCAGGGAAGCGCGCCGTAGGGCTTCTTACAGTGGGCGTCGCGGGAATCGAAAACAGCAGGCGTGTTCATGAGAAAAACTCCTTGTTTGTTGGAATAAGGGGTTCCGCAAAATGACATTTTTTTACTTTCGGCTGGCAAGAGGGAAAGAGGCCGGGCGGGGCCCGGCCTGGGCGCGCGGGGGAAAGAGGTGTTTCACGTGAAACATCTCAGGGCAGAAGCTGGTTTTCGCCGGTGACGGCGGCGCTGTCGGGGGAGGGGGTGAAATAGGCGTTGAGGATGTTCACGGCGGTGGAGGCCAGGGCCGCGCCCGCGTCCGCCCGCTCGATGGCGATGGCCACCGCGATCTCCGGGTCGTCGTAGGGAGCGAAGCAGATGAAAACGCCGTGGTTCTTCGTGTCCGCCCGGACTTGGGAGGTGCCGGTTTTGGCCCCGGCGGAGACTACGCAGTTCCGGAAATAGGGGGACAAGCTACCCTCTACCAGGCCCTTCATGCCCTCTTTCACTGCCCGGAGATAGTCGTCGCTGATGTCGATGGTGTTGACGGGTTCCGTATTGCCCACCGCCACCACCTCGGAGTGGTCGTAGGTCTTGGCGGCTTTCAGCAGGTGGGCCTGGCAGTGCTTCCCGCCGGAAACCATAGTGGCCAGATAGTTGGCCAGCTGAAGGGGGGAGTACAACTGCGTGGACTGGCCGAAACCCGCCCAGGGGGCCTGATCCTGACCCTGGGGGTTTTCCGGCAGAAGCCCGGCGGTTTCGGGAATCTCAATGCCCGTTTTCTCCCCCAGGCCAAACATGGTGAGGTATTCCCGGAATACGTCCATCTGCATCCGGTAGCCCATTTCACCAAAGAAGTAGTTGCAGGAGTTGGTGATGGCCTGAGAAACGTTGAGGTTTCCGTGGCCGGAACGCTTCCAGCAGTGGAAATAGCTGTTGGCTTCGTCTCCGGGATAGCCCCAGCGGCCAGTGTCCCTGATTTTTTCCGTCAGGGTGGTGTCCCCATGGAGGAGAGCCGCCATGGCGGTGAAGGGTTTTAACGTGGAGCCGGGGGGATAGCCGTTCATGGCGGCGCGGTTGTACATGGGCTTGCGGGGGTCGGCGTTGAGTTCGGCAAAATCTTGACGCCAGGTGGAAAGGTTGTAGGTGGGGTAGGAGGCCAGGGCCAGCACCTCGCCGGTGCCCACCTGGATGACCGCCGCCCCTGCGCCTCGCTTCTCGTCGCCGTCGGCGTTGAGCCGGGCGACGGTCTCCGCCAGGCAGTCCTCCACCTGGGCCTGGAAGTCCAGGTCGATGGTCAGCTCCACGATGTTGCCGGGCTCCGGCTCCGTGGAGTAGTATTCCCCGGTGACCTTGCCCTCGCTGTTGGTGGCCACCATGCGGCGGCCGTCCTGGCCCTTGAGGTACTCCTCGAAGGCCAGCTCCGCACCCTCCTTGCCGATCATGTCGTCGTAATCATAACCCTTTTCTTTGAGGGACGGATAGTCGTCCTCAGGGCCGATTTTGTTGACATAGCCCAGGATATGGGCGGCGTAGGTGGTTTCGTACTCCCGGACGGAAGAGAGGGTCACCTTGGCCCCGGCGTAGTTGCCGTCGCTGAGGATGGAGATGAAGGGGGTGTCGATGTCCTCCGCCAGGACGTAGGCGTCGTAGTTGTTCAGCTTCCGGAGGGACAGCTCGTACTGGACCCCCAGGACCATGCGGGCCTGGGCCTGGGTGTAGTGCTCGGGGATGTGCAGCTCCTTGCGCATGACGTCCATCAGCTTGGCGGGGGTGACGCCGGAGGAGACCAGCAGGTCCGCGGTCAGATCGGCAATGGTGAGGCGGTCCAGCAGGAGCTCTGCCCGTTTCTCCGAGGTGGGCTTTTCGGCGTCTCCGGCGGTTTCACTGGGTTCTTCCTCCTCCGGGGCGGAGAGGGCGTCCGGGTGGCGGAGGAGGTACTGGCCCAGGGCGTCCGCGCAGGGGTCCAGGCTCTTCAAATAGGAGAGGAGAAGGTTTTTCTGCTGGTTGTCCATCTGGTCCACCGTGTAGCGGAAGGGGGGCTGGCGGGTGATGGGGAGGTTGTCGATCCAGGCGACGCCCTCGTCCTGGCAGAGCCGCACCAGGCGCAGGATGGCCTCGTTGCTGTCGTCCTCCGGGGAGAGGAGGGCGGCGTCGAAGGTCAGGTCGTAGGTGGAGCGGTTGCTGACCAGGGGCTTGCCGTTGCGGTCCGTGAGGATGCCCCGAGAAGCCTCCACCTTCTCCGGGCGGACAATGGAGCGGACGGCCTGGGCGGCGTAGTCGTCGTGGTGGATGATCTGGACGTCGTAGAGGACGAACAGGTAGGTTAGGAGCACCAGGACCAGGAACGCGGCCAGCAGGTACAGCCTGGTATTTTGCATTTCTTTGCGATCCATAGGGGGCCTTTCTTTTTTTAAGTCTCTCTGCGCGTGCGCAGGTAGACGGAGCGGTAGAGCCATGTCAGGGGAATGGCCAGGGGAAGGGTGACGCAGAACTCCCGCAGGGCGACAACGGCCCCGGCTTCCCAGGCAGCCTTACCCAGCATCCAGAGAAGGAGGCAGTGGAAGCCGCCGGTGAGCAGGAAGGCGGCGGCGGAGGCGGTCAGGGAGCAGAGGAAGCCGGCGGGAAGCCAGCTCTGGGACAGAAGCCCTGCGGAGAGGCCGATGAGGGGGAAGATCAGGGTGTAAAAGCAGGGGATGGGGCTGGGCAGGCTCAGGTCGCAGAGCAGGCCCAGGGCCAGGGAAAAGATGGTCCCGGCCAGGGGACCCTCGAAGGTGGCGGGGATGGCCGCCAGCAGGGGGTAGAGGAAGGGGAGGACGCCCCAGAGCGTCAGGCGCTGGAGGACGCTCCCCTGCACGAAGAGGCAGAGGGCTGTGGCGGCGGCGTAGAGCAGCCATTTGAAGATGGTTTCGTTTCTGGCAATCATAGCGGTCTCCTGACGGGGGTCAGCCATGAAGATGGCTGGTGCAATGCACCCCCCATGTCGTCGGAAAAAATTCCACTCCACTACGTGCGGCTATGCCGCACATCCGTTCCGTTCCATTTCTTCCTCCCCTCCCCACCGGACCCGCTTCGCTGGGCTCCGGCGGGGGCCCCTTTTTTCTGAGCGCAGAAAAAGAGAAAACGGGCCGTGCTCGGTCCAAAAGAGAAAAAGACGGTTGGGTTAAACGGGGGTTGCGGGGGACGGGGGCACGGCATAGCAGGGACTAAGATAGGAAGGATTTTTCCCGCGGCGTGGTGCGAGCGGGGGCTTTGGTGGGCGTCGAATCGACTTGCTTCTCTTTCCGCTGTCGCTTTGGCTGGTGGGGGACTGGGAAAAGGGCATTTGGAAGATATGGGAAAACTATGTGACGATTTCGAAGGATTTGATGACGAAAACTTCTGTTAGAGCGTCGAAGTCGACGGAGGGGGTGATGATGGCATAAGATGCTGCGCCGGAGTCGTCTACTTGGACCTCTTCGACAGCGCCGATTACAAGGCCCGAGGGGTAATAGCCGTTTAGGCCGGAGGTTACAACGAGGTCGCCGGGGAGGGGGCGGCAGTCTACGGGGAGATAGTCCAGGCGGAGACGGTTGATGCGCATCAGGGAGAAATCGCCTTGGGCTACGCCCAGGTCTTTCGTGCGGAAGATTTGCGCGCCCAGGGATGTGTCTGTATCGACTAAGGTGAGGACTGTGGACCAGTTCGTTCCGGCTTGGTCAATGACGCCGACCAGAGCGCCGGTTTCGTCGATTACGCAGTCGCCCACTTCGATGCCTAAGGACGTGCCTTTGTTCAGGGTCAGGGAGGAGGTCCAGTTGGTGACGGCGTGTTCTGTAATCATGGCCGCTTCCAGGTCGGAGAGGTCCCGGCGCTGTTCCGTCAGGTTCAGAAGCTCCCGGAGACGGCGGTTTTCTTCCCGGTCTGCTTCCGCCAGGCGGATCTCTTCCTCCATCCGGGCGATCTGCTGTCGCATGGCGGCGTTTTCCGCTTCGATGCCGGTGGTGTCTTTATAATAGTTTTGAAAGTCGTTGAACCAGGTGGCGATGGCTGTGTAGGTCGCCCGGAAGGGCGAGACTATGATTCCCGCCAGGTTCGCCAGGGGGGAGGAATTGGCGCTGAGTACCGACATGACCGCTAAGGCTACCGACAGGACTGCGGCGGTGAAGAGGACCCAGAGGCCATGCTGCTTCAGGAAATTTTTCAAACCAATCACCTTTTGCGGAATTAGGAGTTAAGAGAAGTCAGAACAAACGTTCTTTATAAAAGCTGGATGCCGAACTGGTTCAGCATTCTGGAGAGGCGCAGGACGGGGAGGCCCATCACGTTGAAGAAATCTCCCTCTAAACGCTCCACCAGGAGCGCGCCCCGGCCCTGGACGCCGTAGGCTCCCGCTTTGTCCATGGGTTCGCCGGTGGCGATATAATTCCGCAGTTCCTCCTGGGAGGCGGGGCGGAAGAAAACGTCCGTGGACTCCGACTCCGTGAGGCTGCGTCCGCCCTGGCGGACCGTGACGCCGGTGCAGACGGTATGCTTCCGGCCCTGGAGGGCGGTCAGCATTTTCAGGGCGTGGGCCTCGTCCCTGGGCTTGCCCAGGCGGGCGTGGTCCAGGAAGACCATGGTGTCGGCGGTAATAACGATGTCGTCGGGGGCGCAGAGAGCGGCCGCCGCTTCGGCTTTCTCTCTGGAAATATATTCCACAACCTGCGGGGGTGTTAAACCTTCGGGAAAAAATTCTTCCACCTCCGGCACCCGGACCAGGAAATCGGTGACGCCGATACGCTCCAGGAGCTCCCGGCGGCGGGGGGAGGAGGACGCTAAAACGATGTGTGGCATAAGTAACTACCTCGAAATGAAAGTTTGCGCGGGGCGGATGGGCGCTCGAGTAGGGTTATTTTCCGGTGGAGCCGAAGCCGCCGCGGTCGGGGGCGTCGAGATGGTCCACGGTGGTGAACACCAGAGGGGGCTGGTTCTCGACGATGCGGAACTGACAGAGACGGGTATTTTTCGGAATCTCCACATCTCTGGTGGCGTAGGCGGGCCAGCGCCACTGGTCTCCGTCGCCGCAGTAGGAACCGTCTACGATGCCCATGGAATTGGCCTGGAGCAGACCGTAATTTTTGAAGGTGGAGCTCCGGGGGGCAACATGGGCTTCGTAGCCCTCCGGCAGGGCCACGGCAATTCCTAAAGGAATCAGGCGGAACTCTCCGGCCTTCAGGACGACGTCCTCCGCCGCCCGGAGGTCGACCCAGTCGGAGCCGGGGACGCAGCGGAGGGGTTCGAGGCCGTCCACAAGATAGCGGACTTTTAACTCTTTGCTTTCTCTCATAATGAATGCTCCTGGATATTACGAATCGTATAATTTAATCAATAGATGATATTCTGTATAACACTCTGTGCAAAAGCAGAGGAGTTTGGATGCAAGAAAAGAATACGAAATGTATATACTAAAATATAAAATACGGATTGGATAGTATTTGAGGAATTTCCTACTCCACGCCGCGCTGGTACAGTCCCCGCGTGAACTTGCCTTCCGGGGGAGCGGCTTTCAGATAGGACTGGTAAATCCGGAGGCATTCCTCCGGGGATTCCATTGTAAAGCGGAGGCGGGCGTAGGCCAGGCCCAGGTGGCGGTACTCCGCCTGATCGGCCAGATAGAGACAGCGGCTGTTCTCCACCTCGGTCCGGTGGCCGAAGGCGGGAAGGAGGGGAAAGGACGCGCCGGTGCGGTCATTGAGGAAATTGGGGCGGTCGCAGCGGCACCCGGCGCTGTTTTGAATCAGACAGTTCTCCGTGATCATCAGGGGGAGACGGCCGTAAACGATGGCCTCGGAGAGTAAAATTTTTCGCATGTCCCGAATCTGGGCATAGCGCAGCTCGAAGGACAGACAGGCGGAGGTCAGACCCTTCTCCCGGAGGTAGGCCAGGGAACAGCTGTTGAAGATGTTGAAGCCGTAGTCGGCGCAGAGGTCCTTCCAACCGCCGTTCCGGACCAGGGGGATGTGCCCCAGGTTTCCCAGGAGCACGCCGGTCACGCCCATGGCACGGACTTTTTCCAGCCAGCGGCGGAGAAGAGGCTCGTCGCGGTCCCGCCAGACACGGGGGAGGATGGCGTACCAGTCGGTCTCGGCGCTGGGGAGGGCTTGGAGGTCCGCCAGGATTTCCAGGGGGACGTAGACCCGAGCGGGGTGGAGGGACAGGAGGCCCTCCGTCAACTGGGCGGCGTTGGCGACGGAGACAGTGAAGCGGGGGGCATTTTCGGAACAGTCCGTTTCCGGCAGGGGCGGCGGGGGGAAGTGCTCCCGCCGGACCGGCGGCGCAGAACGGGCAACGCTGAGGGCGTCCAGGGCGTCCCGCCGGAGGGCGTTGACGGCGGCGGCGGAGAGGTAGAGGTCCGGGTCCGCCGAGACGTCCGCCGCCGCGCAGCGGTAGGGGGTGCCTCCGGTCTTGGAGAGGCGGGCGGTCAGGTCCTCCGCCGTCAGGCCCCGGCGTCCGGCGGGTTCCGGAACGGGGCCGGTGATGGTGACAGTATTTCCTTCGCCGTCGTCTGCGGTGAGGGAGCAGGGGGCGCCCGCTTTTACGACACAGGTAAAGTTTACGGGAATCCGGCGGTCCGCCGGAGAGGGAGGCGGTTCCTCCGCAGGGGCGGCGTCCTCGGGGCGGAAGCCCAGCATCTCGGGGCCTTTCCGGCCCCGCCAGTAGGCGTCGGTGAAGCCGGAGCGGGAAAAAGCTCGTTCCAGGACATCTCGTTCCTGGGCGGTGGGGGAGCGGCGTTCTTCCAATAGGCGGGCGTAAACGTCCGTCACGGCGGCCACGTAGGCGGGGCGGCGCATCCGGCCCTCGATCTTCAGGCAGGAAACGCCCATTTCCGCCATCTCGCCCAGGCGGTCCGCAAGACAGCTGTCCTTCAGGCTCAGGGGGCGCTGGTTTTTGGCGGCTTCGTTGACCCCGTAGGGCAGGCGGCAGGGCTGGGCGCAGCGGCCCCGGTTCCCGGAGCGCCCGCCGATGAGGGCGCTCATGGCGCACTGGCCGGAATAGCACATGCAGAGAGCGCCGTGGACAAAGGTCTCGATCTCGGCGGCGCAGTTTTGGCAGATCGCCGCCGTCTCCTCTTTGGAGCACTCCCGCGCCAGCACGACCCGCTCGCAGCTGCCGGCGGCGATCTCGTTGGCGCCGCCGGAGGTGAAGAGGCTCATCTGGGTGCTGGCGTGGAGGGGCAGGTCCGGCAGGGTCTTCCGGAGCAGGTCGAAGAGGCCCCAGTCCTGGATGAGCACGGCGTCCACCCCCAGGCGGGAGGCGGCTCTGGCGGCTTCCAGGGCCTCGGGGAGCTCCCGGTCGCTGAGGAGGATATTTAAGGTGAGGAAGACCCGCACGCCCCGGATGTGGCAGTAGGCCACAGCCTGGGCGAATTCGGCTTCGTCGAAGTTCTGCGCGCCCCGGCGGGCGTTGAAAGACCCCCAGCCCAGATAGACGGCGTCCGCGCCGTTCTCCACGGCGGCCCGCAGGGCCTCCGGGGACCCGGCGGGAGCCAGAAGCTCGGGGGGCTCGCCGGTCAGAAGACGGCTCACTTGGAACCCCGGTTGTCCAGCCGCTGCTGGAGGCGGACGACTTCCCGCTTCAGCTCGCTGACCTGGCTTTGGGCCTTCCCGGCGTCGTCCAGGTAGCCCTTGATCTGGCGGCGGAGCTGTTCGGCGGCGGCCTGGGCTTTAAACAGCTCGTCGGCGATGTTCACGGCGGTGAGGACGGCGGCGTCGGTCCGGCCCACGTGGGTGCTGCTCAGGACCTCGTCCATCTTATCGCCGACGTAAGCGCCGACCTTTTGCATGTAAGAGGCGGATTCCTCCGCCACAAAGGTGTATTCCTCTCCGCAGATGGTGACGACGACACGGTTCGCCATAAAAAAACCTCCTTGCTCCCGCAGGAAATAGGGTCCTGCGGGCAAACTGCGTAATTTAACAGCGTATAGTATACCATACCAGCCGGAGGGACGCTATAAGAATTTGGTTAGAAACAAAAAAATTTACAAATCTTTCGAAAGAATACGGGAGAGGGCGCTTTCGGGCCGAAGCGCGGGGAAATTCCGGCTCCGGCGAAAAGGCGGCTGATTTCGGTTCCCGAAGGGCTTTGGACAGATTTCACAAATTCTCATTAAATTTTTAGAGCAAAAAGCCCTTGCATCTTGAGGGAGAGTGTGCTATACTACAACCACTTCTATGGTTAGGAGGAGCTAACCTTGCAGAAAAGAACACATACCCTGCTGGCCCGGACCCTGCTGCGCAGTGAGACGGGTTTCGCCGCCAGACGCTTTGAGCTGGCCTTCCTCTTCGGCTCGTTTCAGCCGGACGTCAACCCTTTCAGCTACCTGAAGGGCTCCCTGCACTACAATAAGCTCAAGGGGCATAACTACGCCAATTCCAGAGAGTACATCAACGCCAAGATCCGAAAGCTCCAGCGCCGCCGGTGCTGGACCATGTGGCAGTATTACACCCTGGGGAAGCTGACCCATTACCTGGCCGACGCCTATACTTATCCCCACAACGAGAATTACCCCGACACCATGCTGGACCATCATTGCTACGAGACGGACCTGCGGCAGTTCATGCGGGGGTATCTGGCCCACCGCTGCGTCCGCCGCCAGCAGGCCCGCCGGGACCTGATCGCCGCCCTGGAAGAGCTTCACGAGCAGTACATGGAGACCAAGGCCAGCATGCTCCGGGACGCCAATTTCATCCTCAAGGCCACCAGCCTGCTGATGGCGGGCTGTCTGCCCGCCGCCTGATTGGCGGAATGCACGAACGACTAGGCGGAAAGCGGGATTCATTTGTAGAAACTCACAGTATTCTTTTTTCCGCCGCCGTGCTATGCTGAACACATCCAATGGAGGACCAAAGGAGAACCTGACCATGACGAAGTCCGTCCGCACCGCTGAATACGGCTATTTCTACTTTAGCTTTACCGATTATGGTAAGGCTTTTCGTGGTTTGGCGAAAGATGTGTGTGCGTGAGCGTTCGGACCTGTGTCAGCCCGGACTTGCAAAGCGGCCCGCAGCCAAACCGGCTGCGGGTTTTTTGTATTCCCAAATTTTTTAGGAGGAACGCGCTATGATCGTCATTTTGAAACACAATCCCAACCGGGACCAGCTGGACAGCCTCATCAGCTGGCTCCAGGAGAAGGGCGTCACCATCCACACCAGCATCGGCGAGGCCCACACCATCCTGGGCCTGGTGGGGGACACGTCCAAGCTGGACATCGACCTCATCGCCGCCCTGGACATCGTCCAGGACGTGAAGC
>CAQVQZ010000006.1 GCA_948902155.1 uncultured Oscillibacter sp. | reverse complement strand
ACACTAGAACCTGAATCTAGCGAGTCTGCCAATTCCACCACTCGCGCATGGTGTTTGTTCGCCCTCTTTGAGAGGGTTTGTGGTGCGGCTGACGGGACTTGAACCCACACGTCGAATTGACACCAGCACCTCAAGCTGGCCTGTCTACCAGTTCCAGCACAGCCGCATATCAGCCAGTCCCTAAAAAAGACTGCTTGATTATTATAGCCAGAACCGTCCCCGTTGTCAACACCCATTTTCGGTTTTTCCCGATTTTTTTCCTGCGGGGTGTTTTGGTAATGTTATTTGGCTAATAAAGAGCTTTTTGGCCTACCTTGAGAGCAATGACATTCCGTTAAGCAGGAAAGAAAAAGGCCCCTTTTGAAAGGGGCTCCGCCCGAAGGGCGGTGGGGATTGTTCGCAGGGACTCTCTTCTATTGCAAGACAGGAAATAGAAGGAAATCCCTGCGACAATCCTCCGCCACGTCGTCGGAAGAAATTCCGCTCAGTTCCGTTTCCGCCTGACGGCGAAAACTCCACCCGCTCCATTCCTTCCTCCTCTCCCCACAAAATCTTCGATTTTGCGGGGACCCCGAAGAGGGAGCCAAGGTGATGGTGCGCTGAACCAAATAACATCAGGCATTTTCCGCCCCTTACAGCTGGCCCATCACCTCGCCAATGGGCTCCGTAATTACCAGACTTGCGGCCAGGTCCCGGGCCACGGCGGATTTATTGATGAGGACCAGGCGGCTCCCCCGGTAGTAGTTGATCAGCCCGGCGGCGGGGTACACGTTCAGGGACGTGCCGCCGATAATCAGCAGGTCCGCCTGGGCGATGGCGTTCACGGCGTCCGTCATGGTGGCCTGATCCAGGCCCTCCTCGTAGAGCACCACGTCGGGCTTGATAATGCCGCCGCAGCCGCACCGGGGCGCGCCCGTGGAGTGGAGGATGAAGTCCAGGCCGTAGAACTTCCCGCATTTCTCGCAGTAATTCCGGTGGACGCTGCCGTGGAGCTCGCAGACGTGCTTGCTCCCCGCTGCCTGGTGGAGCCCGTCGATGTTCTGGGTGACGACGGCGGTCAGCTTTCCCGCCGCCTCCCACTCCGCCAGCTTCAAATGGGCCGCGTTGGGCTTGGCCTCCGGGGCCAGCATCTTCGCCCGGTAGAAACGGAAAAACTCTTCGGGGTTGCTTTTGTAGAACGTATGGCTTAAAATGACCTCGGGCGGATACTTCCACTCCTGGTGGTACAGCCCGCCGGTGGAGCGGAAATCCGGGATGCCGGACTCCGTGCTGACTCCCGCGCCGCCGAAAAAGACCACGCGGCTGGATTCCTCCACCCATGCCTTAAGCGTTCCGACTGCTTCCGTCATAAAAAATCCCTCCCTGCGGTTTATAATGAGATGATAAGGAGACCCTGCCATGAACATCCAGATTTTCGGCTCCGGCAAATGCTTCGACACGAAAAAGGCCCAGCGCTGGTTCAAGGAGCGCCGGATCAAGTTCCAGTACATCGATCTCCCCTCAAAAGGATTATCCCCCAGAGAGTACCAATCCGTCAAGCAGAAAGTTGGATTTGAGGCCCTGGTCAACACGAAATGCCGGGCCTATGAGGACCTGTTCATGGCCTACGTAACCCCCGCCGCCCAGGAGGAAAAGCTGCTGGAAAACCCGGTCCTCTTCCGGACTCCTATCGTCCGCAACGGAAAAGAGGCCACCGTGGGCTATTGCCCGGAGGTTTGGGAGGCTTGGGAGTAAGGGCCGGTCCGCCGTTCCTTCCGAAAAACGATAAGCGTGGTGATTTTCTTGGCGCGATCTCTCTACCGGGGAATCTATCTGCTGGTCCAGCGCTATTTCCACCACCGGGTGGGCATCCAGAGCGCCGCCCTGGCCTTCTACCTCCTGTTCATGATCTTCCCCTTCCTCATCTTCATCAGCGCCCTGCTGGGCCTGCTGGACCTGAACGTCACCGCCATTCTGCTGGCCCTGGGAGAGTTCCTGCCCAGGGACGTGGTGGACATCATCCGGGCCTACCTGCTCCACGTGGGGGAGAATCCCAGCCAGAAGCTGCTGCTGTTCGGCCTCTTCTTCTCTATCTGGTTCCCCATGCGGGCCACCAACGCCCTGATGGTCTCCGTCCGGACGGCCTACCACCTGGGGCCGCCCCGGAGGGCGGTGGTCCACCGGCTGAAGACCCTGCTCTATACGGTGGTGCTCATTTCCGCCATCGCCCTGACGCTGGCCCTGATGACCGTAGGCGACCGCCTGCTGGCCTACGCCGTGGGGAACTTCCGCCTGCCGCTGTTCCTGGCGGAATTTTGGGCCAGGATGCGCTTCCCGGCGGCGGCGGTGGTGGGCTACTTCGCCCTGTTCTTCCTCTACGCCCTGGCCCAGGACACCCGCCAGCCCTGGCGGAACCTCTGGCCCGGCACCCTGGCCGCTCTGGCGGCGTGGATGGCCTTGAGCTGGCTCTATGCCATGTACGTGGACAATTTCGCCAATTACTCCCTGCTGTACGGTTCCATCGGCACCGTGGTGGTGCTGATGATCTGGCTTTATATGAGCGCCAACGTGCTCATCCTGGGTGCGGAGCTGAACGGGACTTTGCTGGCCATGCAGAAGGAGCAGGGCGGGTGATCAAAACGGCCCGTGGCTTTTTGCTTTCTTGACAAAACGGGGGCGGGTGCGTATAAAGGACATAGAAGGACACCGCCGCACGGCGGTCAGCCTTTTATCCGATCAACTCATTGGTTGATCGTTCGGGTATCGGTCGGACGGTCAACACGCTTTTATGGTCAGTATGTAGGCCCAAAAGGCCAGTCACACCAGAAACCGGAGCGCAAAGTACAACCGTTTTCTCCACATCCGCGCCACCTCCCTTCGTCGTCGGAGCAAAGTCCGCTTCGGGCGGAACACCATGACAGATATTCCTTCCTTCGCTCCCTTGCTCCTCCTCTCCCCACAAAATCTGCGGATTTTGCGGGGACCCCAAGGGAAATGCCACCCTCTTTCATCGGGGAGTAAGCTGACCGCCTGTTCCGCGACAGTGTCCTTCTGAATTTATTATGCGGAATGCGTCATATTTTGTCAAATTATGCCATCCCTGGAAGGGCGGCTTTTTCGTATCCGGGCAGTGAAGCGTTTCCCGTTTTGATTTGACAGGCGAAGAGATTTGTGTTAGGATACGTGCTTAACTGGAATCTGCACCGCGAGAAACCAAGGAGGGATTTTGATGAACATTGAACATATCACGGAAAATGGGCTGGATATCGCGGTGGTTTCCGGCGGCGGGGCCGTCCTGACGGACGCGCGTTCCGCTTTGGAGCTGGCGATGTCTGTGCGGCATGACACCGGGGCGGAGAGGATCGCCATTGATAAGCGGCTGGTCTGCGAGGAGTTTTTTATCCTTAGCACAGGGCTGGCAGGAGAGGTCCTCCAGAAATTCGTGAATTATCATGTGAAGGCCGCGATTTATGGGGACTATTCCCGGTATACCAGCAAGCCGCTGCGGGATTTTATTTATGAGTCTAACAAGGGCAGGGATTTCTTCTTCGTGGAGACGAGGGAAGAGGCCCTGCGGAAGTTGACGGGGACACCTTAAATGAATGTGTGCAAGTTCCGGTTCGACAGCCGTCCTTTTGGGGACGGCTGTTTGGTTTTTGGGGAGGGATTGGGCAATGTTATTCTGGTCAGGAAACAAAAAAGCTTCCTTTCTTTACGGGATAGCGCCCCCCTCTTTGCCTAATCAAGAATCTCGATGAAGCGGTCCAGAAGGACGGCGGTTTGGGCGCGGGTGGCTTGGCTGTGGGGCTGGAGATCGCCTTGCTTCGTGCCTTGCAGGATACCCTCAGCCAGGGCCCAGGAGAGTGCGTCGCGGGCGTAGGGGCTTACGGTCTCCGCGTCCCGGTAGGACTCCAGGGGAACGCGCTCGCCGCTGTCCGCGCGGTGCAGCTTGGCATAGCGGTGGAGAATTGCCGCCAGCTGCTGGCGGGTCACCGGGGCGTCCGGACGGAAGGTCCCGTCGGCGTAGCCCTCCACGACGCCCCGGCGGGACGCCCAGGCAATGGCCCGGCTGTAATAGGACGAGGGGGGCACGTCGTTGAAGGAGGAGCCGTAGACGGCGGGGGAGCCCGACAGGCGGTAGAGAATGGCGGCGGTCTGGCCACGGGTCACGGGAGTCCCGGGGGAGAACTCGGCAGGGGCCGTGCCCTGCATCAGGCCGGAATCGGTGACGCGGTTCACTGCTTCGGCGTACCAGGCGTCCTCGGGCACGTCCTGAAAGCGCCGTCCGCCCCAGGCGGCGCAGGCGCTTTGGATCAGGTCCCCCGCCGGGTCCTGGGACAGCTCCCAGAAGCCCACGCCGCCCAGGCCCCGGTCCCGTGCCAGCTCCGCCTTGGCGGCGATGGAGGCCGGGTCATCGTAGGAGAGAAAGGAGCGGTTCCCGTAAAGATAGGGGACCTCCGCCGACGGGTGGCGGTATTGGCGGTAGGAGGCGCTGGGCAGGTAGTCGCTTTTGACCTTGCTCCAGGGGACGGACTTGGCGGAGGCAAAACGGCTGTAGAGGCCGTTGTTGGAGGGAATGACGTCCTGATATATGTAGCCGTAGAGGGGCATGCCCAGGACCAGCTTCTCCGGCGGGACGTCCCGGCTCAGCCAGGCGGAGACGGCGGTATCCACGCTGCTGCGGTAGCGGGAGGGGCCGTCGGAGGCGGTGCGGAGGGGGGAGTTGAAGTCCGTCAGGGAGCCCCAGGGGCCTTGAAAATCATAGGCCATGAGAAAAATGTGGTCCACCGTCTCCGCCACCTCCTGGGGCTGGATGCAGTTCAGATAGCTGCCGTCCGCCGCCCCGGCGATGCTGAGGACGTAGCGCTTGCCGTCCTTGCGGCCCTGGCGGTCCAGGGTCTTGCGGAGGGTTTGGAGGAGGAGGGTGAAATTCTCCCGGTCCTGGGGGCGGTGGACGACGCCGGGAGCTCCGCCGCTGACGGGGTACTCCCAATCCAGGTCCAGGCCGTCCAGGCCATGGGCCAGGAGCAGGTCCAGGCAGCTCCGGGCGAAGGTCTCCCGGCGGGAGGCGGTGGAGGCCGCGTCGGAGAAATAGGCGGACTCGTCCCAGCCGCCTACGGAGAGAACGATTTTCAAATCCGGATTCTGCCGCCGGAGGGCGGTGAGGGCTTTCAGGTTCTCCGCGTCCCGGTCCGGGGAGGAAAGGGCCAGCCTGCCGTCCTTGATGGCGGCGAAAGCGTAGTTGATCTGAGTGAAGCGCTCCGCCGGGAGGCGGTCCGGCGTGTACCCCTGGCCGGAGGCCCAGGAGGCGTAGTAGCCCACGACCCGTCCGGAGGTTCCGGCGGCGGAGGCCCGGCCCGCCCCAGCCAGGGGCAGCAGGAGGGCGAATAGTAAGAAAAGCAGCGTCAGGCGGCGGGTTTTCTCCATGGCGGTGTGCTCCTTTGCGCGTTCAAACGGCGTTGAAAATTTGGATGGAAATTGCGTTTCTATTGTACCGGATGGCCTGCCGCCGGGGCAAGGCGTAAGTTTTGGGAAGGGTGGGAGGCGCTGGAAACGAAAAAACCAGGCGGCGCAAAGCGCCGCCTGGGGGGATACATATTTTTCAGGCCCCGCACTCGATGGAGATGCGGTTGAACTGCTCCAGGAGGTCGTCCATAGAGGTGGCCTGCTTTTCCGCTCCGGCCCGGTCCAGGACCACGCGGCCCTGGTTCATCATCAGGATGCGGTCGCCGTACTCGGCGGCGTGGCGGAGGTTGTGGGTCACCATGACGGCCGTCAGCTTCTTCTCCCGGACCACCTGGTCCGTCAGGCGCATGATGATCTCCGCCGTCTTGGGGTCCAGGGCGGCGGTGTGCTCATCCAGAATCAGGAAGCGGAGGGGCGTCATGGTGGCCATCAGGAGGGACACCGCCTGGCGCTGGCCGCCGGAAAGGGCCCCCATCTTTACGTCCAGCTTATCCTCCAGGCCCAGGTTCAGGGCCCGGAGCTGGGCCTGATAGTCCTCCACCCGCCGCCGGTCCACGCCCCGGCTTAGGCGAAAGGGCTTGCCCTTGTTGTCTGCCAGGGAGAGGTTTTCCAGCATGGTCAGGTTCGGGCAGGCGCCCGCCGAGGGGTTCTGGTAGACCCGGCCCATGCTGGCGTAGCGCTGGTAGTCCTTCAGCTTCAAAATGCTCTTGCCGTCCACCAGCACGTCGCCCCCCTCGATGGGGATGCTGCCGCAGATGATGTTCAGCAGGGAGGTCTTGCCGCTGCCGTTGCCGCCCACGATGGCGACAAACTGGCCCTCCTCCACCTTCAGGGAGAAGTCCTGGAACAGGCGCTGCTCCGTTACCGTTCCGGGGTTGTAGATTTTCGTTACGTCACGCAGCTCAAGCATGGATGATCTCCTCTCCCTTCCGTCCGGACAGGACCAGCACCAGCAGGAACAGCGCCGCCGTCACCAGCTTCATCATATTGGCGGGCAGTCCGGCGCTCAGCGCCGCCTGGACGCATAGCTTATAGAGGATGCTGCCCAGAATCACCGAGGTGGTCCCCGCAGGAGCCGCCAGGAACCGCAGGGCCTTCCGCCCCCGCAGGGCCCGGGCGGCGGGGGTGGCGGCATAGAAATTCGTCAGGGAGATGCCGATAATGACCGCCGCCAGGCCGTAGACCAGCTGTCCGGTGCCCATGGTGGCGGAAAAGCTCCGCTGCTCGTGGACCACCACGCAGCCCGCCAGGGCCACCAGGGAGTTGGCAATCACCAGGCCCAGCAGCTTCACCATGCCCCGGTCCTGGGCCAGGGAGGTCACCAGGCCCGCGTTGTCCCCCACCGCCCGGAGGAGCAGGCCGGATTTCGTCTTAAAATACGCGTCCAGCACCAGCTTCACCGCCAGCACCAGGGCGAAGGAGACCACCAGCTTCCGGCCCATCAGGGTCCGGTCCCCCAGCAGCGCCATCACCGGGGCGGAGGTGAAAATGGTGTCCGTCCCCCGGTCCACCGTCAGGTTGGACCCGGCGATCTGGAGGTTGATGGAAAACAGGGCGGTCATGGTGATGATGCCCGCCAGCAGGTTCCGGACGCCCAGCTTCACGTGGATGAAGCCGGTGAACAGGCCCGCCAGGGCTCCCACGCCCAGGGCGATGGGCAGGGTCAGCCAGGGGTCGACTCCCTTTGTCAGCAGCACCGCCGTGACCGCCGCCCCCAGGGGAAAGGTCCCGTCCACGCCCAGGTCCGGGAAGTCCAGAATCGAATAGGTGATGTAGACGCCGAAGGAAATCAGCGCGTAGATCAGCCCCTGGGTCAGGGTGCTGATGAGCAGGTCCAGCATGGAAAAACCCCCTTGAGAATGAGGAATTAGGAATTTGGTCTGGAATCGGGAATCTGATGTTGGAGCCAAACAATTTCTAATTCCGAACTTCTAATTCCTAATTGGAAACTGTGCTTTTCAGCGTCCCGATGCGCTCAATGGTACACTCCACCACGTCGCCGGGTTTCAGGAACTTCGGCGGGTCGAAGCCCATGCCGACCCCCGCAGGGGTGCCGGTGGCGATGATGGTCCCCGGCAGGAGGGTCATTCCGGCGGAGAGGTTTTCGATGATCTCCGGGATGCTGTGGATGAGCTGGGAGGTGTTGGAGCGCTGGCGCTCCTCGCCGTTCACCGAGGCGCTGATCGCCAGGGCCGGGGGGAAGGGGACCTCGTCTGCCGTGAGGATGCAGGGGCCCATGGGAGTGAAGCCGTCCAGGCTCTTGCCGAAGTACCACTGCTTATGCCTGGTCTGGAGGACCCGGGCGGAGACGTCGTTGAGGACGGTATAGCCGAAAACGTATTCTCCGGCGTCCGCCGCCTTGACGTTCCGGGCGGGCTTGCCGATGATGACCGCCAGCTCCGCCTCGTAGTCCAGGCGCTCCACCAGCCCCGCGTGGCGGGGGATTTCCCCGGCGGGACGGCCCGCCTCGCTGACCCGCTTGGAGAAGTAGACGGGGATGGGTTGGTCCTTGGTGAAGGCCCCGGAGTCGTATTTGGCCGCCTCCTTCTCGTGGTCCCGGTAGTTCATGCCCAGGCAGATCACGTCCTGCCGGGGGCGGGGGATGGGGGCCAGGAGGGTGACCTCCTCCAGGGGGACGGGGATGCCGGTGACGGCAAGGGTCGACGGGGAGAGCGTTTCAATCAGGGTGTTCATGTCCGGGTAGGGCAGGAAGATCACGCCGTTTTCCGTGAGGGCGGCGGGGCGTTCTTGTCCTTGGTAGAGGCAGGTGATCAGCTTCATGGAAAATTCTCCTTAATTGCTCTATGTCAATTTTATTGGTGCCGTTTCCTCCGGGAAAAGCCTCCTTTGGAAAGGAGGCGGCGCACCTTTGGGGCCCCCGCAAAATCGGAGATTTTGTGGGGAGAGGAGGAAGGAATGGAGCGGGTGGAGTCGTCGCCCTTCGGGCGGCGACGGAACAGAGCGGAATTTCTTCCGACGGCGTGACGGAGGATTGTCCGCAGAGAGTTCTTCTATCGCTTGTGCCGCAATAGAAGGAAGCCCCTGCGGACAATCCCCACCCGGCTTCGCCGGGAGCCCCTTTCCAAAGGGGCCTTTTTCTTTTTCGCTTATCGGAAGGACCTTGCTTGACTGACGGTTTCCTGAAAAAGCGATTGTCTTTATTTCGTCACATCAATCGCCGCGGAGGCAACGCTTTCAGGGATAGAGATGCCCATAGCGCCCAGGGACTCGGGGTTGATATAGAGGTCGAAGTTCTCGATGATCTCATAGGGGGTGTCCTGGCAGGTGGCCTCGCCCTTGAGAATCTTCGCCGCCATCTGGCCCGTCTGGATGCCCAGCTTGATATAGTCCAGGCCCGCCCCGGCGACGCAGCCCAGCTTGATCTGCTCCACCTCGGAGCCGTAGACGGGGACCCCGGCCTCGTTGGTCTTCTCCAGAATGGCGGGGAGCACGCCCACCACGGTGTTGTCCGTCAGGTTGGAGATGCAGTCCACGCCTCTGGAAATCAGGGTGTCGACGGCCTGGGTGACCTCGGCCTGCTCGGCCACGCCCACCGTCTCGATGGTGAAGCCGTAATCCTCCGCCAGGTCCTCGTAGACGCCGATGGAATAGACGGAGTTGTCTTCGCTGGTGGTGTAGACGATGCCCACGGTTTTGGCGTTGGGCTGGAGGTCCCGGATCAGCTGGAGCTGGCCCGCCACGGGGAGAACGTCGGAGGTGCCGGTGATGTTGCCGGAGTCCAGCTTCGCCCCCACGGGGTCCGTGATGGCGGTGAAGACCACGGGGATGTCCTTATCCTCGGCGGCGGCGAAGCAGGCCGTGGCGGAGGGGGTGGCGATGGCCACCATCATGTCCACGCTCTCCGCCGAGAAGGTGGAGCCGATCTGGGTGGCGATGTTGGGGTCGAATCCGGCGTTCTGGTAGTCCACCTTGAAGTCCACGTCCTCCTTCAGTCCGGACTCGGCCAGGCCCTGGAGGAAGCCGGTGCGGCAGTTGTCCAGGGAGCCGTGCTCGCCGAACTGGGAGATGCCGATCAGGTACATGTCCTTGCCGTCGCCGGAGGAGGAGGAACCGCTGCCGGCGGAATCGCCGCCGTTCTTGCCGCCGCATGCGGCCAGGGTCAGGGCCAGGGTCAGGGCCAGAAGCAGGGAGGCGTATTTCTTCATGTTTTTCATGGTAGTATCTCCTATCGTTGTTATTTTAATTAGGGGGCTGGAAAAGGGGGGAGCGTCCGGTCCCGCCATCGTTTCGTGAGTAATCGCATGGGCTGTCGTCTCCTTTCCGTCCGGAAAACCAAAATAAAAAAGCCCTGTCCCCTCTTTGGGACAAGACTTCCATCCTGCGGTACCACCCAAGTTGACGCATATGCGCCCGCTCGTCTCGCGTACTCCATACGCGCCGCGCTGGTAACGGGTGCGGTCCCCGTCGGCCGCTACTAGACGATTTCGCCGTTCGCTCCGCCCTCGCAAGTCCATTCATCGAAACGCCCTCTGCCACGATCACACCATCCGCAGCTCTCTTGGAGACGGCTCTTTCCGGGTACTCCTCTTGCTCACAGGTTTTCCTTGATTGCTTCGTATTATACGCAGGCAGGGCGCGGTTGTCAACTGTCATTTTTCACAAAAGCGCTTTAAAGCAGAAAAGCGCAGATGGAAAAATAGGAAAAAGATAGGAGATATGAGATTATTCTTTTGCGGGGGTCAGTCCCTCAGCATGGGAATATCTCCTATCTCCTATCTCATTACTCCTATCTGTATGTGGCTGCCCGCGTTCCGCAAGTGCCGGGGCCTCGGCGGAGGAAACCCTCAGTCGGCTTCGCCGACAGCTCCCTTTTCAAGGGAGCCAAGACGGTGGTGCACCTGACTTAATGATATGGGTTCTCCGGGCACGCCTGTTATCCCTACGTCCGGAAAGCCCCCCTTTTTAAAGAGGGCTTTCCGTTACTGGGACCCTGGACCGGAGCAAACGGGTCAGGCGCGCTCCACGTTGGGCAGGCCGTCCGGCAGGCGGGAGGCCGCAGCTTCGTCCAGAAGATAGACGCAGTTGGCGTGCTTCTGGAGGATGGTGGCGGGGAGCTGGTTGCTCACCGGCTCGGTGAGGGCCTTGGCGACGATCTCCGCCTTCTTCTCGCCGCTGGCCAGGAGGATGACCGTCTTGGACTCCATGATCTGGGCCACGCCCATGGTGATGCCCTCGGTGAGGGGCAGGTCCTTGCCGCCGAAATATTTCTTCTGGACTCCCAGGGTCACGCCGCTGAGGGGAATCCGGTGGGAGCGGAGGGAGAAGTCCACTCCGTCCTCGTTAAAGCCCAGGTGGCCGTTCATGCCGATGCCCAGGACCTGGGCGGTGATGGGGCCGTACTTACGGATAAAGGCGTCCTGGGCCTGGAGCTGGGCGTCGATGTCCCCGGCGGCGCCGTTGAAGGTGAACACGTCGGCAAAGGGCTTCGCCATCCGGGTCAGCAGGTTGTCCCGGAGGAAGTTGGAGCAGCTGCCCTCGTCGTCGGGGCCGATGCCCACCCAGTCGTCCAGCTGGACGAACTTCACGCCGGTGGGGTCGATGCGCCCCTCCTCCACCCGGCGGCAGAATTCCTTGGCCAGGCCCGCCGGCGACTCTCCGCCGGGAATGCTGAACAGGCCCTCCGGCTCCGCCTTCAGCAGCTCCTCCACCAGGTCCGCCGCCTTGCGGCTCACGGAATCGTAATCCTTCGTGATGATGATCTTCACAGCGTTCGCTCCTTTCGGTGTTCTGATGCGCTTATTTTAGCACAGCCGGAGGGGAAAGAGTTAGGACTTTTTTTCCCTGTTTTCGGGAGGATTCCGCCGGAGGGCAAAAAACTCCTAGAAAGAACGCGAAAAACTATCTTGCGGAACGGGGGGTGTTTCGGGTAGAATGACATTAGACAAAAAGGCCCTCTCCGAGGGCTGATTTTAAAATTGAAGGGAGATTCTTAACATGGTTGTGAAAATTGGCGTGATCGGCATCGGGACGGTTTCTCAGCTGATGCACCTGCCTATCCTCAGCGGGCTTCATGAGCAGTATCAGATCACGGCGGTGTCCGACGTGTCCCCCACGCAGCTGGACTTCATCGCCAAGCAGTACAACGCCAAGGCGTACGCCGACCCCTATGAGCTGGTGAAGGCCCCGGAGGTGGACGCGGTGTTCGTCTGCTCCCCGGACCAGTACCACGCCGCCTATGCCCTGGCCGCCATCGAGGCTGGGAAGCACGTCTTCGTCGAGAAGCCCGTCACGCTCTGCGTGGAGGACCTGGAGAAGCTTATCGCCGCCCAGAAGGCTCATCCGAACCAGATCTGCATGGTGGGCTACATGCGGCGCTATGGCACGGGCTTCCTGAAGTGCAAGGAGCTGCTGGAGGCCGGCGGGCGCAAGATCGAGTATATGCGCTTCCGGGACATCATCCTGGAGGGCGATTTCTTCATCGGCCAGACGAAGAAGCCCTTCCTCTGCGGCGACATCCCCGAGGAGGCCAAGGTGGAGAGCGGCCGGCTCCGCCGGGAGCAGGTGGGCCGGGCCCTGGGCGCGGACTGCACCGAGCAGCAGAGAGTCACCTATCAGATGCTCACCGGCCTGGGGTGCCACACCCTGGCGGCGGTCCGGGAGCTGGTGGGCATGCCCAAGGCCATCGAGTCCGTCACCGTCCAGGGCGAGCACGTCATCGTCGTGCTGCGCTACGAGGACTTCCTGGCGGTGTATGAGATTCTGAACGACCAGGACGTGGTCCAGTTCGACGCGGCCATCGAGATTTACCAGCACGACCGGCGGATGAAGGTGAAGTACGAGACGCCCTATCTGCGGTATCAGCCCCAGTGCTTCGAGGTCATCGAGTCCACCAAGGGCGACACCAAGACCACCCTCTACGGGCCGGATTACCGGGACCCCTTCGAGGCGGAAGTGCTCTATTACCACGACTGCATCCAGCAGGGCAAGCAGCCCAAGTCCGACTTTACCGACGCCATGGCGGACCTGGAGCTGTTCCGGGACATCGCGCTGCGGGTCAAAGAGTAAGCACAGGAGGGCGACGGCATGATCTTTTTGGGCTGTGACGGCGGCTCCACCAAAACGGAGTGGCTGCTGGCGGAGGACGGCGGGCGCATCCTGGCCCACCGGACCTTTCCGGGCTGCAACTATGCCTTTTTGGGCCGGGAGGGCTTCGCCCGGCTGATGGCGGACAGCTGCCGGGAACTGCTGGCCGGCGGCGGCATTGCCTCCAGCGACATCACCGCCGCCATGCTGGGCCTGACGGTCTACGGCGAGCTGCCCGACACGGAGGAGACCATCCCCGCCGCGCTGGAAGCGGCCCTGCCCGGCTGCGGGGAGATTCTGCTGGAAAACGACTCCCTGCCGGGCTGGGCGGGGTCCCTGGCGGCGAGGCCGGGCATCAACATCGTGGCGGGCACGGGTTCCGTAACCTATGGCCGGGACCCCCGGCGGCAGGGCTGCCGGGTGGGGGGCTGGTCGCTGTTCTTCGCCGACGAGGGCTCGTGCAGCTGGGTGGCCCGCCAGATGATCGGAGAGTTTGTGAAGCAGGCCGACGGACGGCATCCCCGGTCCGCCATCTATGAAGAGCTCCGGGCGGAGCTGAACATCACCAACGACCTCTATTTCTCCGGCTATTTACAGTCCGACGTGCGGCAGGATTCGTCCCTGCTGGCCAAGCTCCAGTTCGTGGCCCTGCGGGCCGCCCAGAGAGGGGACCCCGCCGCCCTGGACATCTACCGCCGTGCGGCGGCGGAGCTGGCGGAGACGGCGGAAACCGTGCGGAGCCGCCTGGACTTCCCGAAGGACGAGGCGGTAAAAGTCTCCTACTCCGGCGGGCTGTTCCGGGGCGGGGAGGTCATCCTGAACCCCTTCCGGGCGGAGATGGACCGGAGGGGCTTCTCCCTGGTTTCCCCGGCCTATTCGCCCATTGTGGGCGCGCTGGCCCTGGCGGCGGAGAAGTACGTCTCGCGGGAGGACCTGGACCGTCTGCTGGAGGCGGTTTCCAAGCAGATTTGAGATCAAAGTGAGAACAGGCCGGTGAAGCAATGCTTCACCGGCCTGATTTTTATGTTTCCGCAAGCAGCCCGCTGTCTGCGATGGAAAGGGGATGCCCGAAGGCCCCGTATCCGGCGCAGCAGGCGGCGGCGAAGCGGGAGGCTTCCTCCGCTGCGGCAGGGGCGTCGCCGCCGCTGCCGTAGAACGCCGTGAGGAAGGCGGCGATGAAAGCGTCTCCTGCTCCCAGGGCGTCCTCCGCCTGGACCAGATGGGCGGGGACCTGCCAGCGTTGGCCCCTGGAGATGCCGCAGGACCCGTGAACGCCCAGGGTGCAGACCACTTCTTCCGCGCCGCTGGCGGCGGCGAAGGCCAGGAAGTCCCACATGGCCTCCGCCGGACGGCCCCCGGAGGAAAAGACGGCAAAGCGCAGAAGGGGAGCCAGCGCGGCGACGTTGACGTGGGTGAAGCCGTCGTTGGAGAAGTCCATGGACAGATCCGCCCGGCGGCTCAGGGCCGGGAGGTATTCGTCCACGCCGCTGTGGATGCTGCTGTGGACCACGTCGAACCCGGCGGCATAGTCCCGGTCCGCCGCCGTCAGGGCCAGGCGGACCAGGCTCTGGACCGTCTCCTGGCCATTGTTCCCGGAGAAAACCCGGTCGCCGGTCTCGTCCAGGGTGATGAAGTTGCAGGCGGAGCGCCCCAGGGCCCGCCGGAGGCGCGGGGTCTCCACCCCCTCCGCCTCCAGGGCGGCGAGGAAGTGCCGCCCCGCCGGGTCGTCGGCCAGCACGCCCAGGTAGCCGGTCCGCTTCGCCCCGGCCCGCTTGGCCAGGACGGAGACGTTGGCGGCGTTGCCGCCGGGGTACAGCTCCCCCCGGAAGAGATAGGCGTCGAATACGTTATCGCCCAAGCCCAAGAGCTTCATGGCCGCACCTCAGTATTTCATCACGCCCATGTAGCGCCGGGAGCTCATGGGATGGCCCATGCGCTGGGACAGTTTCAGGCAGTGGTCCGAGGCCAGGGAGTGGAGGACCAGGGGGGACGCCCAGGGACGCAGGTCCTCGGGAATCTCCGTCAGGTCCAGGGCGGCGGCGTCCAGCACGGTCAGCTTGTCCGTGACCCGCTGGAGGAATTTCACGGCGCGCTCCTCCACGGGCCTCCAGGCCCCCAGGCCCAGGAAGGCCACCACGGGCGTTTCCCGCCCGATGGCCTCGCAGGCCCCGTGGAACAGCTCCCCGGCGTGGAGGGGGGAGGAGTGCCGCCAGACGGACTCCATGAAGGAGCAGTTGGTGAGGATATAGGCGGCGCAGCGGTCCAGACCGGCGGAGACGGTGTAGATGATGGGCTCCGTCCGGTGCTTGGCGGCGAACTCCCGGGCCTCTGCGGCGAAGTCCGCCGTGGCGCGGGTGCAGACGGTCTCCAAGTGCTCCATAGCCGTCTCCATGGCGGGGAGGCGGTTTGCGCCCTCCCAGACGTCCAGCAGGGCGAAGACCGTCTGATAGACCTCCGGGAAGATGGAGAGCAGCAGGGGATAGGGGTTCACCGGGTCGTCGTAGTAGTAGATGGGGAAATCCGTCTCCTGTTCGATGGGGGAGCCGGGAGCGGTGGTGTAGGCGGCGGTCAGGGCCCCGCGGGACCGGGCCAGCTTGGCGGCGGCCACGGTTTCCGCCGTGGTCCCGCTCTGGGAGTTCAGGATGACCAGCGTGTCCTCCCCCAGGCAGCGGGGCGGGTCGGCGGTGAACTCGGCGGCGTTGACGGACATGGTGGATACGGCGGCGGTCTCCCTTGCCAGGATGTAGGAGAAGGGGTAGAGCGTCGCCAGGGAGCCGCCGCAGGCCACGGAGCAGACGGTTTTGATCTTCCGCCCCCGGACGGCCTGGGCCAGCGCGCCGATCTGCTTGCGGACCAGAGCAACTTTTTCCTCATGCATGCTTGAACTTACCTCCTGTTTGGTCAAAAAGGCGGGTAGGGATCAGGGAATCATGTGGATTCTCTGGAGATATTCCAGATTCTTCTTCGCCAGAGCAAAGGCTTCATCGGCGGTGGAGTGGGGGCAGTCCTGCTCGATGATGGCTACGCCCTGGAAGTTCAGGCGGTCCAGCAGGTCCCGGTAGGCTTCGTAGTCAATGATGCCGTCCTCCAGGGGGCACATCATCTCGTCCTGCCGGGGGTCGTCCGCCGCCAGGCCCTCTTCCAGTTCGATCTTCCGGATGGCGGAGGAGGCGTTTTTGAAGTGCAGATAGGGAATGTGGTCGATGTGGGCCTCCACGAAATCCAGGGAGCAGGTATCGCCCCGCTGCCAGCCGCCGTTGGCGGCGGCGTAGTGGCCGTTGTCGAAGCAGATGGAGAGGTCCAGGTCGATGAGGCGCTCCAGCTCTTCCCGGGTCTCGATGAGGGAGCGGCGCTCGGGGTGCATCAGGATTTCCACGCCGTAGGTGTCCCGGCAGTAGCGGCCCATCTCGGCGAAGATGGCGAAGGTCCGCTTCTGCTCCTCCTTCAGCTTGGCCTTCTCCTCCGGGTCCATGGCGGTTCCGTCCATGGTCATGAGATACCGGACGTCAAAGGCCAGGAGGCGCTTGCACAGGTCGTCCACGTCCGCGCGGAACTCCGCAAAAGAGGAGGCTTTCAGGAAGTCATAGCAGGCGGTGCCGCCGCAGATGGCGAGGCCCCGGCTCTCCAGCTCGTCCCGGAGCTGCGCCGGGTCGGTGGGGAGATAGCCCACCGGGCCAAGCTCCAGGGCCTTGTACCCGGCCTGAGCAGCCTGGTCCAGGAACACGTTGTAGGGCGTGCGGGAGGGGGTGCCGTCCGCCCAATAGACTCCCCAGGAGCAGGGGGCGGTGCCGATGGTCACTTGCAAACTCATAGTCGTTCTTCCTTTCTATTCATGATCGGATTGGTTCCGATACTCGCGGGGCTTCAGGCCCGTGGCCTTTTTGAAAATCTTGGAGAAGTACACCGGGTCGTAGATGCCCACTTCCTCGGCGATCTCGTAGGCTTTTTTGTCCGTGGTCCGGAGCAGGATTTTCGCCCGCTCGATGCGGGTGTTCTGGATATAGGTGCTCAGGTTTTCACCCATCTCCCGCTTGAAAAGCTTGCTGAAATAGCTGGGGCTCAGGTGGACCTGGGCCGCTAAGGAGTCCAGAGAGAGGCTGGAGCTGTAATTCTGGTCGATATAGCGCTTCACCTCGTAGATGATGCTGTCGATGTTCTCCTGGGTGCGGCCGATGCGGTTCAGGGTCTCTATGACGAAGTCCCGCAATTCCGTTTGCAGCTCCGCCGCCGTGGCGCTCTGTAGGCCGAAAAACTCCGAGGGCAGACTGCCGGAGGAGAGGTTGCGGCTGAGAAGCAGGCTGGTGCAGAAGTTATACAGCAGGGACGCCGCCTGATACATGCCGGAGAAGGGAATCTGGGCCGCGCGCATGAAAGCGAAGAGGCCGTCCAGGTTTCTCAGCGTGGTTTCCCGGCTGCAATTCTCCAGGGCGGCTTCCACCAGGCGCAGTTTTTCCAGAAGCACCTGGGCCGCGCCGTCGGCGAGGCGGGGGAGGTTCTCGCAGCACATGACCGAGGGCTGGCTGCTGTACTGGGTGAACTGCTGGGCGTCGTCCGCCTCCCGTGCGGCGGTCTGGAGGTGGAGGGGGTTGTGGTGCCGGCGGCTGATGCCGGCGGTGAGGACGAAATCCGTCTTCCGGTCCACCAGCTCTACCGCCTGGACGCACAGGGCCTCCGGCGTGGCGTCCCCCGGCATGTTCAGAATGGCGTAGCAGACGTTGTCGCTCTTGGAGACGAAATAGAGGGGATAGCCCTCCCAGCACTCCGAGAGGAGCTTTTGGGTCTGCTGGAGCTGGACGTCCCCCTGGCCCTCCCCGTCCAGAACGTGGAGGCTGACCACGTAGTAGCTGCTGAGGTCGATTTCCAGCTCGTGGAGGCGGTTGAGGGTGTAGAGCAGGGAGTGGCGGTTGTTGAAGATCATCTCGCCCAGGAGCATCTGCTGCTCCAGGAGGCGGCTCTGGCCCTCGCCGCTCTGGCCCTTCTGGGTCCGGAGGCGCTCACAGGCTTTTTTCACGGCGGCGGACAGGGTCTCCTCCGTGGTGGGCTTGAGGACGAAGTCCACGACTTGATACTGGATGGCCTGCTGGGCGTATTCAAAATCCGGGAAGCCCGTCAGCAGGATGAGCTGGGTGTCCGGGCAGTGCTCCCGGACCCAGCGGCACAGCTCCAGGCCGTCCATCTCCGGCATCCGGATATCGGTGATGACGATGTCCGGCGGGACGTCCCGCATCTGCCGCAGGGCGCTCTTGCCGTCCTCGGCCACGGCGGTGACCCGGCAGCCGCAGGACTCCCAGTCAATGAGGCGCATCAGCCCCCGCGGAATGGCGGGCTCGTTGTCCACCAGCATGACGGAATACAGCATATCCATTCACCTCCATGACTCCCAGGCGGGAAAAGGGCCTTGCGGCTTGGTTCAAACAATTTCGGTTTCCTCCCGCCGGTCCATGGGGAGGACGAGCTGCACGGCGGTGCCCCGGTCCGGGCTGGAGTGGATCTCCAGAGAGGCCCGGTCGCCGTAGAGCAGCCGCAGGCGGCGGAGGATGTTGGGCAGGGCGATGTGGTTGTGCCGCCCCTGGTCCGGCTCCGGGGACTCCAGGTCCAGCCGGGAGGCGTCGAAGCCCACGCCGTCGTCCTCCACCCGGACGTAGACGCTGGACTCCTCCTCCCAGAGGCGGACCGTGACGGAACCCAAGCCCCGGCGGGGCTCCAGGCCGTGGACCACGGCGTTTTCCACCAGGGGCTGGAGGGTCAGGCGGGGGAGGAAGTAGGTCAGGATTTCCTCATCCTCGTATTCGATGGACCAGCGCAGCCCCTGGCCGAAGCGGCCCTGCTGGAGGTCCAGGTAGTAGCGGACATAGTTCAGCTCCTGGGCGAAGGTGATCTTCTGGCTCCCGCTGCCCACGCCGATGTTGCCCCGGAGGAGCTGGGCCAGGTCCGTCACCAGGCGGGAAATGTCCTTCAGGCCCGCGTCCACGCAGCGCATGTTGATGGTCTCCAGGACGTTGAAGATGAAATGCGGATTGATCTGGGCGGCGAGGAGCCGGGACTCGCTCTCCTGGAGGCGGACGCCCTTCTGATACGCGTCCTCAAAGGAGGCGTGGAGGTTGTCCGCCATCTGGTTAAAGGCCCGCTCCAGGGACGCCAGCTCCCGGTATTGGCTGATGGACATGCGGGCCTCGTAATCCGAACCGGCGATGCGGTTCAGGACGGATTCCATTTTCCGCAGGGGCTTGAGGATGGCCATATACGCCGCCAGGGCCACCAGGACCCCCGCCAGGAGAATCAAAAGGCTGTAGGTGATATAGAGGTTGCTGGTCTGCCAGACGGAGGAAAACATGGCCTCGGCGGGAATGTATGCGTCCAGCCGGAGGCGGGTGTCCTCGACCTGACAGCCCATGTGGGCGTACTGGTCCCGGCGGCTGCGCAGTCCGGCGCCCTGCCGGACGGAGATGGTTTCTCCCTCCGCGCCCCGGCCGTAGACGGTCCGCTCGCCGTCGGACAGCACCAGGCGGCTGCCGGGGTAGACCTGGGACAGTCCCGAGAAGTTCAGCAGGGCCTCCCCGTCCAGTTCGATGATGAGCTTGCCCAGCAGGGCCATGTTGTCCAGCTTCTTGTAGTCCATGAGGAAGTACAGCCGCCCGTCCCCCGCCTCGGGGGCCAGGGCGTACAGCGTCCGCATGGAGGATTGGTCCGTCAGCGCCTCGTAGACCCGGCGGAGGCGGCGCTGCTCCTGGGCGAAGGAGCCCTTGGGAGAGTAAGAAATGTACTGCCCGTCCGGGCGGAAAATGTAGATGGCGTTCAGCGCGCCCCGGTTCCAGGAGGACTGGAGGGAGCCGATGCCGCCCACCACCCGCTCCAGGGCGGGCCGGCCGGAGGGAGCCAGATCGGGCTGCTGCATGGCGTCCCGCAGGGCGGCGTCGGTTATGGCCCCATAGGCGACGTCCTGGGCCAGGCGGACGGACCCCTCCACGGAGTCGGCAATGCGCTCGATGTAGAAGTCCACATTGGCCTCCACCTGGTTTTCCATCTGCACCGGCACGGTCCGCAGAAACAGGAGAAAGGACAGCAGCGGCGGGACCAGCGCCATAAACGCGGCGGTCATGAACATCCGGGCCAACAGCGATTTCTGCACGGACGCGCCTCCTTCCTCCCCCGGCGGGGACGCGCGGCGGTTTTTCGGGGCCCTCCGGGGCGGGAAAAGGAGCGCAAATCGGAGGGAATCGCCGCATTGGGGCTATTATAACATGGTTTTCCGCCTTTGTGAATATGGCGGAGCGGAAAGCCAAAAAAGTCCAAAACTTAGAACAAGAAAACGCGGCTTTTCCCCAGGTTGTCGAAAATCTACTAAAACCAGGGCAAAAGAATCTTAATTCTTTGGAGATAATTATGATAAGATATAACAAGAGATCGGCCACGAAGGGCCTGGCAAGAACCTGTATTCATAAAAGGAGGATTTTTGTATGAAGAAACTGCTCTCTTGCATTTTGGCGGCCGTCATGCTTCTGGCTCTGGCCGGATGCGGCGGCAAGGACGGCGGCTCCCAAGGCGGCTCCGATTCCGGCGGAGGTTCCTCCGGCGGCGGGGAAATCGTCATCAAGTATCCCACCTTCCAGGTGGGCGCGAACACTTCCGCTCCCGTCATCGCCAGGCTGGTAGAGGACTTTAACGCCGAGTACGCCGGGAAGTACCGCATCGAGATCGAGGAAGTCCCCGGCGACGCCAACTACGCCGACAAGATCAAGGTCATGGTTTCCAGCAGGGAACTTCCCCCCGTGGTCTACGGCGGCGGCTACAAGCTGCTGGACCTGGCCCTGGAGGCCGGTCTGGTGGTGGACCTCACCGACGCCGTCAACGCCGACGCGGATTGGAAGGCCATGTACAACTCCAGCTGGGAAGAGGCCAACTGCCGGGACGGCAAGATCTACGCCAGCTCCATGGAGGGCGAGCTGATCGGCTACTTCTATAATAAGGACCTCTTCGCCCAGGCCGGCATCCAGCCCGCCAAGACCTGGGATGAGTTCTTCTCCAACTGCGACAAGCTCCTGGCCGCAGGCATCACCCCCCTGGCCATGGACACCGCCGACGGCGCGTGGTGCGCCCAGCTGCTGATGGGCGCTATGATCGCCACCAGCGGCGATGAGGGCCTGTCGTTCATGAACGCCAAATATCCCACCGACTACAACCAGGACTGCGTCATCCAGGCCATCGCCAAGCTCCAGGAGCTGTATCAGAACTGCACCACCCTGGACGCCAACGGCGGCGCGTATGAGAACGCGGCCAACAACTTCTTCTCCGAGAACGTCGCCATGATCTGCAACGGCCCCTGGATGATCGGCGATTTCTCCGACACCTCCAAGACCGACGAGGGCTTCGCCGACAAGGTGGGCGTGTCCGTCTATCCCGGCGGCTTCGTCTATGACACCCCCATCGAGGGCATGTTCGTCACCAAGCAGTCCGACCCCGCCCTGGAGGAGGCCGGCATCGCCATGGTGAAGTTCTTCACCAGCCCCAAGGCCCAGCAGACCGCGCTGGAGATGCAGGGCATGGTCCCTGCGGGCGCTACCGTGGAGATCACCCAGACCGCTCTGGACACCTTCCCCCTGCTGGCCGACTTCCTGGACCAGGCGGGCAAGTGTGAGATGCGCGGCGTCACCTTCACCGGCCTCATGGTTCCCGGCCTGGAGGACGTCTTCAGCGCCGAGCTGCCCAACCTGGCCTCCGGCGCGTACACGCCCGAGCAGTTCTGCCAGGTGCTGACGGACTTCGCCTCCGCCAACGCCGTGGCGTAACTCCATATTCCCTGCCCAGGACAGACGGGGCTGCCGCCCGGCGGCCCCGTCTGTCCATACCCGCTCCAAACTCGCTCCAAGGAGAGGCCGTTTATGAAAAAGAAAAATACTGGTTGGATCATCCTGTTTCTGGCTCCGACCTGCATCATCTTTCTGCTGATTTTCGCCATCCCCCTGGTCATGGTGTTCGGCACGTCCCTGTTCGACTACCGTCTGCTGCCCCGGACCTTCGAATTTGTCGGCCTTGACAACTTCGTCAAGCTCTTCACCCAGGACCCCAAATTCTGGGGCATCTTCCGGAACACGCTGGTGTGGATTCTCATCCACTGCGTCCTCCACGTCTTCATGGGCACGCTGCTGGCCTTCGTCCTCTACAAGAAGCCCAGGGGCTGGAAGTTCGTGCGGGTCACCTACATGATTCCCAACATCATCTCCCAGTCCGCCATCGCCATGATCTTCCTGAACATCTTCAACCCCCAGTACGGCGCGCTCAACTCCATCCTCAAGGCCCTGGGCCTGGAGAGCCTCCAGCACAACTGGCTCTTTGAAAACGGCACCGCCTTTCCCGCCGTCACCATGACCTGGTTCCTCTTCGCCGGATACACCACGACGCTGATCCTGGCCCAGTGCCTGAGCACGGACGTCAGCATCATCGAGGCGGCGAAGGTGGACGGGGCTACCAGCTTCCAGATCGACGTGCTGGTGATGTTCCCCATGGTGAAGCGGATGGTGGGCACCACCGTCATCATGGCGGCGACTTACATGCTGCAAATGTTCTCCATGCTGTACATCACCACCGGCGGCGGCCCCGGCTCCACCACGACGAACCTGCCGCTGTATCTGTACACCACCATGAAATCCAACAATTACGGCTATGCCAACGCCATCGGCGTCATTATCATCGCCGTGGGCTTTGTTACGATGACCATCATCAATCACGTTTTCGCCATGCACGAGGACGACTGAGGAGGGAATGGAAATGAAAGCAGAACCTGGAAAGAAAATTTTCCGCGTCTTGGCCTATGTCTTCATGGCCTCCTGTGTGATGGTGGCCCTGTTCCCCATCATCTGGGTCATCCTGTCCTCCTTCAAGACGAACAAGGAAATCCTCTCCAACGGCCTGGCGCTGCCTAAGAGCTTCGGCTTTGACGGCTACAAGCAGGCCCTGGATATGGCCCCCATCCTGAAATTCTTCGGCAACAGCCTTCTGGTGGCGGTGATCACCACGGTGCTGAACGTGTTCTGCCTCTCCATGGCGGGGTACATCTTCGCCAAGAAGCAGTTCCGGGGCAAGAACCTGATTTTCGGCATCCTCTCCCTGTCCATGGTGCTGCCCACCACGGCGCTGATGAACCCGGTGTACTCCGTCATCACGAAGCTGGGCCTCTACGACACCAAGGCGGCGCTGATCCTGGTCTACACGGCGCTGAACATGCCCATCTCCCTGATGATTTTGCGCTCCGCGTTCTCCTCCATCCCCAAGGAGCTGGAGGAAGCGGCCTATATCGACGGCGCGGGCTTCTTCCGCACCTTCATCCAGGTGATGATGCCCTGCGCCAAGGGCGGCCTGGCCAGCGCGGGGGTGCTGACCTTCCTGGAGAGCTGGAACGAGTTCACCTTCGCCCTGCTGCTGACCAGCTCCGCGGACACCCGGACCCTGCCTCTGTCCCTGAGCTACTTCACGTCCCAGTTCAGCTTCAACTACACGGCGATGTTCGCCGCCATCACCATCGCGGTGATTCCCAGCATCATCGTGTTCGCGATTTTCCAAGAGCAGGTCTGCGCCAGCATGACCGCCGGTTCCGTCAAGGGCTGAGAGGGCCTGCGTGGACTGAAACGAAGCGGCCCTCCGAATGGAGGGCCGCTTTTTGTCAATTTCATTCAGTTAAGGAAGGAAGCCTCCTTTTGAAAGGAGGTGGCACGGCGAAGCCGTGACGGAGGATTGTCGCAGGGATTTCCTTCTATTTCCTGTCTTGCAATAGAAGAAAGTCTCTGCGGACAATCCCCACCGCCCTTCGGGCGGAGCCCCTTTCAAAAGGGGCCTTTTTATCCCCTGCTTAATTTAATGACATTGCGCTTTTTGCGCTGTTATTCTTTAGAGTCCGGCGCTTGCGGAGACGCGGGCGGCTGATAGCCGCCCCTACATGGGTGGAACCCATGGGAGAGGGGGTGCCGTTGATTACGCGTCGGGCGCGGCCTCGTCTTTCAGCAGGTAGGCCGGGCCGAAACCGTGGGGCAACAGCTCCCGGAGGGAGCGGACCAGCTCCTCGCCCTTGCCGTTGAGACAGATGATCTCCATATCCGGGGCGAACTCATAGAGCACCTGCCGGCAGACAGCGCAGGGGACGCAGAAATCCTCGCAGCGCCCCGCCACGACGATGCGGACGAAGTCCCGGTGCCCCTCGCTGACGGCCTTGGCCACGGCGGTCCGCTCGGCGCAGATGGTGGGGGAGTAGGCGGCGTTTTCGATGTTGCAGCCGGTAAAGACCGTGCCGTCGGAGCACTCCAGCGCCGCGCCCACGGGGAAGTGGGAGTAGGGGATATAGGCCCGGTCCAGCATGGCGACGGCGGCGGCTTTCAGTTCTTCTCTTGTCATGGCGTGTTTCCTCCTTATCTGATGTCGGAATGCAGCGGGGGCGGCGGAGCGCTTCACGCCCAGCTCACCTCTCTCTGGGGACGGACATCCAAATCTATGATGTCCTTGGCGTCATAGAACTGCAAATAGCGGTCCCGGGAATGGCGGAGGGTGGTGCCGTCGGGGTGGAGGCGGTCGCAGATGACGGCGCAGATATCCTTTTTAATGGCGCTGTAACTCTCGATGCCCACGGAGCAGAAGACCCGGAAGCCCTGGCTATGTAAATACTGGAAGGCGGGGCCGGTCTTCTTGACGTCGTTTCCGTCGGGGCGCTCTCCGTAGGGATAGAAGAGGATGGTGGTGGGGCCCACCAGGCTCCCCACCTCGTCCAGCCAGCGCTGGGTGTCGGCCCGGATGCGGTCCATGTTGCCGTCGCCCAGGCGGATGTGCCCCCAGGTGTGGCTTCCGAAGGTCCAGCCGGTGCGGCGGAGCTCTTCGATGATGGGCTTGACGGCCTCCCGCTCCTTCTGGCGGTTGGCCTCCTTCTCGTCGTCCCAGACCTTGGTGTCCGTCTGGGTCCGGTAGCCCAGGATGCCCTCGTAGCCCGTCAGGCTCAGACAGCCCTTGGCCCCGAAGGGGGAGAAGTCCGGGTGTTCCTCCACGAACTTGTCCAGAATCGGGATGGCGTCCAGGTCCCGGCTGACCACCTCATTGCCCTGGGGGTCCTTCCCCCAGGAGGCGATTTTCAGGTCGTCCCCGATGATGAGCTTGTAGGTCAGGCCGTTTTCCAGCATGTAGGGGTAGTAATTCGTGTCGTCGTAGCTGAGGATGAGGGGCTTCTTCCCCTCGGGGAGATAGAGGGTGTTCCGGACCATTTTGGGCTGTCCGTCCTCCCCTGCCTCCTCCCGCCAGACGCTGTTGATGTCCACCAGAACGTAGCCCTTGTCGTAGACGCTTTGCAGAATCTTGTTGTACTCGTCCACGGTGACCATGAAGTCGTCCAGGCCGTTGGCCTGGGAGTCGCCGTCGAAGGCCAGCTCGGGGTAGGCGATGACGGGATGGAAAAACAGGTGCTCCACGATGCCGTTCCAGGGCGCGCAGCCCTCCCGCTCCACGGTGGGGTCGCCAATCTCGTAAGGCTCGGGTTCTGGCTCCGGGGGAAGCGCTTCCGCCGGGGCCTCGGGGACCTCCGGGGAGGGCTCCGCCGGTTCCGGCTCCGGCGGCGGGGCGGAGCAGGCGGTGAGCAGCAGCAACAGCAGCAAAAGAAAGCTCAATAAACGGCGCATGGCGTCGGTTCCTTTCTGTCGAAAAATCTGTAAATCAAGTATACCAGATTCCCGCCGGAAAGGGGTAACAATTTCATGACATTTTTCTGAGACGTTGGGGGCTTTACCGGAAAACCGGAGGGCGAAGAAGAGGGGGCGGCTGGTAGCCGCCCCTACATTTGCCATTCTATCGATAGAACACCTTGGATATGGTCCGTCTGCCGATGGTTCCACCGCCCGTCTCTCCCCAATCTCCGGATGTCCGGGGAACGCTTACCGTTTCCCGCCGGGCTTCGCCAGCGCCGCCATGACGGCGGCAAAGACCACCGCGGCGGTGATGCCTCCCGCCGCCGCCGTCAGGCCCCCGGTGAAAACGCCCAGCCAGCCGTCCACCGCCACGGATTTCTGCACGCCCTTGGCCAGGAGATGGCCGAAGCCCGTCAGGGGCACCGTGGCCCCGGCCCCGCCCCAGGAGGCCAGGGGTTCGTAAAGCCCCACGGCGCTGAGGACGACCCCCGCCACCACGTAGCCCGTCAGAATCCGGGCCGGGGTGAGCTGGGTCTTGTCAATGAGAATCTGCCCGATGGCGCAGAGGATGCCGCCGCAGAAGAACGCGTTGAGATAATCCATTGAAAAACCTCCCTTTTGGGGTAGGTTCTCCCGCCGGGGATTTTTTATGCGGAAAAGGCGGTTTCCTGGAATAGAAAGCGCCGCCGGCGGCGCCTTTCGGCGGACGCCGGCGGCGTGAGAGGGTAAACAAACTTATACTTCGGCGGGCAGCGGCGCTTCGGCGGACGCATCCGCCTGGGCGGCGGCTTCCTTGGCCTTGCGCTGGAAGAGCTTGGGCTTTCCGGACTTCGGGCCGCCCTTCTTCCGGCGGAAGATGCGGCTCAGATTGTCGATCACCGAGTAGTAGACCGGCGTGAAAACCAGGGTGACGATGGTGGAGATCACCATGCCCGCGATCATGGTGATGCCCATGTCGCTCATCATCTCGTTGGTCTCGCCGATGCCCATAGCCATGGGCACCATGGCCAGAATGGTGGTCAGCGTGGTCATGAGGATGGGCCGCACCCGGAGGGGGCAGGCGTGGAGGATGGCGGTCTCCCGGTCCTCGCCCCTGGCCCGGCGGATCTTGATGTACTCCACCAGGATGATGGAGGAGTTGACCACCGTGCCCGCCAGCATGATGATGGACACCAGGGACAGCATGGACAGGTCCCGCCCCGTCAGCGGCAGGCCGAACAGGGACCCGGTGAAGGCCACCGGGAGAATCAGCATGACCATGACGGGCATCAGGAAGGACTCGAACTGCACTGCCAGCACGAAGTAGACCAGCAGCAGCGCCGCCGCCAGGGCGATCAGCAGGTCGCCGAAGCTCTCCATCATCGTCTCATAGGAGCCGTCGGTCTCCACGGCGTAGCCCTGGGGGAAGGTGTAGTTATCCAGAATCTCCCAGATCGCCATCGTCATGGCGGCGGTGTCGCCGCTGACGGAGTCGCCGGAAATCGTCACCTGCCGGGTCTGGTTGTCCCGTGTGATGGTCTGGGGGGCCTGCTCGATGGATACGCTGGCCACCGAGGCCAGGGGCACCGTCCCGCCCATGGCGGAGGGCACGCCCATGGACCGCAGGGCGTCCAGGCTCTCCGCCGCCGCGCCGCTGCCCCGGACCACCACGTCCAGCTCCCGGCCCGTGATGGTGACTTTCGTCGCCGTGGAGCCGGTGAGCTCGGACCGGACCGCCGCGCCGATGGAGGCGGCGGTAAGGCCGTACTGGGCGGCGGCTTCCCGGTTGACGGAGACCTTCACCTGGGGGATCTCGTCGGAGAGGGAGCTTTTCACATTCACCGCGTCCGGCAAGGCGGAAATCTGGGAAATCAAATCGTTGGCCAGAAAAGCCAGGGTGTCGTAGTCGTCGCCTTCGATGTTCACGGCGATGTCCCCGCCGCCGCCCATCATGGCTTCGCTGTCCGAGGCGGAAACTGTGATCTCACAGCCCGCGACGTCCTGAAGCGCCGCCCGGAGGTCCACGGCGATGTCGTTGCTGCTCCGGTCCCGCTGGGACCGGGTCCCCACGTCCATCATCATGGTGACGGACTCGTTGGAGGCGATATAGAACATCTCTTGGATTTCCGGCGTCCGCTCCTCCACGATGCCGCTGATCCGGTCGGCGATGGCGGAAGTCTCGTTCAGCTGGGAGCCGATGGGCATGCTGACGCTGAGGTTTACCATGCCCTGGTCCATGTCGGGAATCAGCACCATTTTCGTGTTGACCAGAGTAATGGCGAACAGCGCCACCAGGGCGAAGGAAACCAGCATCCCCTGGAAGAGATGGTGAACGAAGTGGTTCAGCAGTTTCAGGTAGAGGGCCGCAGTCTTCTCCTCGAAACGCTTCAGCAGGCCCGGCTCCTTCCCGGCCTGTTTCTCCTGACGGCGGCGGACCTTCTCCTCGTCCAGGGTGAAGTAGCACAGAAGGGGCACCAGGGTCAGGGAAATGACCAGGGATGCGAAAATCAGGGACGCGATGGTAAGGCAGAAATCCTTGAACATCATGCCCGCCATGCCGCCGGTGAGGGCCAGGGGGACAAAGACGGCTTCTGTGGTCAGGGTGGACGCCACCACGGAGCTGGTGACCTCCTTGGTGCCCTCGATGCAGGCACTTTGCCGGTCGTGCCCGTCGGCGGAGAAGCGGTAGATATTCTCCAAAACCACGATGGAGTTATCCACGATCATGCCCACGCCCATGGCGATGCCGCCCAGGCTCATCATGTTCAGCGTCAGGTCAAAGGCCCGCATGAGCACGAACACCGTCAGGATGCAGATGGGCATGGAGACGGCGATGGTCAGCGTGGCCCCGCCCCGGCGGAGGAACAGCAGCACCACAATCGCCGCCAGGAGCACGCCCTGCAAAATGTTCTGATAGGCGGCGTCCACGGTCTGGTTGATGTAGTCGCTGGCAAGGTAGGGCGCGGACCAGCGGAGGCTGGGATTGTCGGCCTTCAGGGACTCCAGCCGTTTCACCACCTGCTCGGAGACGTAAACCTCGTTAGCGGCGGACTGCTTGGAAACCTGGAGGACCACACAGGCGGACTCGCCGGATTTCGCCATGGCTTCCATGTCCTTGTCCTCCAGGGTGACGTTGGCCACCTCGGAGAGGCGGACGGCCCCGCCGGTGGGGAGGGAGAGGATCATATTCGCCACGTCGTCCACGGTGTGGAACTTGGCGTCGGTGGAGACGGTCAGCTTTTTGGAGCCGTTTTCCAGGCTGCCGCCGGGGTAAATGAGGTTCTGCCCCGCCAGGAACTGGGAGACGTAGGAGGCGGAAAGCCCGTAGCCTGCGGCGCGAGTGGGGTCCAGCTCCACGGCGATCTGCTGCTCCACGCCGCCGTTGACGGTGACCTGCGCCACGCCGTTGATGCGTTCCAGGGCGGGGACCACCACGTCGTCCGCCAGGGTCTGGAGCTGGGCCAGGTCGTCGCCCACCAGGGCGATCATGGCCGTGGGCATCAGGGCGCTGAGGTTCATGTTGATGATGACCGGGTCCATAGCGTCCTCCGGGAGGCTCACCCGGTCGAACTGCTCCCGGAGCTTCGTGGCGGCGATGTCCAGGTCCGTGCCCTCCACGTAGGTGATCTGAATCTGGCACACGCCGTCGGAGGAGGTGGAGGAAATCTCATCCACGCCGGGGACGGACATGATAGCGCCCTCCAGGGGCCGGGTGACCAGCTCCTCGATGTCGCTGGGGCTGGCGCCGGTGTAGTAGCAGGCCACCACCGCCATGGGCATCTCCATGTCCGGCATCAGGGCCATCTGGAGCTGCGTGGCGAACATCAGGCCGAAGACGCAGA
>CAQVQZ010000005.1:27571-31492 GCA_948902155.1 uncultured Oscillibacter sp. | reverse complement strand
CGCCGTGCCACCTCCTTTCAAAAGGAGGCTTTCTTCCTTAACTGAATGACATTGCCCGCAGGTTCAGGGGATTTTCCCCCGCGAAGACCTGCCTCATACCAGAGAATTTTCCCCCACCACCCCCATTCTTCCCTTGAACGGGAAACTGTAGGGGCGGCTGCCAGCCGCCCGCGTCCCTCCACCCCCCCAACCCCCAAAATCACCACCCCGCCCCAGCGGCCAAACCAAAGGAGTATCAACCATGGAAATCACACCCCTCACCCATAGCACACGCCCCGACGCCCCGCTGCTCCCCCAAGAGGAATCCGCCTTCGCTCTCCTGGAGGAGCTGGGCATAGACTACGACCGGGTAAGCAGCGAACCCGCCGATACCATGGAAAAATGCGCCGCCGTCAGCGAGGTCCTGGGGGTGCCTATCTGTAAAAACCTCTTCCTGTGCAACCGGCAGAAAACCCAGTTTTACCTCCTCTGCCTGGGCCCGGACAAGCCCTTCCACACCAAAGACCTGTCCCATCAGATCGGGTCCGCCCGGCTGTCCTTCGCGCCGGAGGACAGCCTGTGGGAGCTGCTGCACTGCACCCCCGGCTCCGCCACCATCCTGGGCCTGATGAACGACCACGACCATCGGGTCCGCCTTCTGATGGAGCGGGAGGTCTACGAGGCGGAATTTCTGAGCTGCCACCCCTGCATCTGCACCAGCACCCTGAAATTAAAAACATCGGACGTGCTCCAAAAGCTCCTCCCCCGCACCGGCCACGAGCCCACCGTAGTAGACCTGTAGCAGCCCGCCCTCTCATTTGTTACAAAACTCCGAACTCGCGGCATTTTTTCAAAAAAATCCAACATTCTTTTCCTCACAGCCCCCAAAACACGACGTTAAAAGCTCATTTGAGACTTGCGAAAAAACCGGAGGAATCCCATGAAAGAACTCTTTCTCCTCGCCGCCGTCATCTGTTTCGGCATGGCCATCCTGAAATTTTACACCGCCCGGATGCCCCGTTCCACTCCCGTGAAAACGAACAATCACTCCTGGACGGACCTCTCCGCCGAAGAGGCCAAAGCCCGCCTGGACGAAAATCCCGACCTCATTCTCCTGGACGTCCGGACCCAGGAGGAATACGATGCCGGGCACATCCCCGGAGCCGTATGTCTTCCCAACGAGGACATCCAGCCGGATTTTCCCCTGCCTTTCGAGAAAGACGCGGAAGTACTGCTGTACTGCCATTCCGGCCGGCGGAGCGCCGAGGCGGCGGAAAAGCTCACCGGCATGGGCTACACCCATGTAGCCGACTTCGGCGGCATTCAGGATTGGCCCTACGAGACGACGACGGATTAGGGAAATGCCAACGGGCCCATGGCATTCCGTTCAGCGCAAAATAAAAAAGGCCCCTTTGGAAAGGGGCTCCCGCCGGAGGCGGGTGGGGATTGTCCGCAGGGATTTTCTTCTATTGTAGAGCTGGCAATAGGAGGACGTTTCTGCGGGCTTTTCTGTATTATGGAACGTGTTGAAAAAGGAAGTCCTGGGGACGTTTTCCTACTGTGAGACAGGCAATATGGGGAAGTCCCTGCATCAATTCCCCCCTGCCAAAAGGAGGTCTTTTCCCTTAGTTAGGGCCTGTTCACATAAACTAAATTCGCGGATTTCCGAGTAAATTTTGGCCGGTCGCAAGGCAAAAATTTGCAGTTGTACTGACATACGTCAAAAATTTTTAGCGGCGCAGACAGCAAAATTTGCCGGAAAGACGTGTGTTTGGGCTTTTGTAAACAGGCTCTAAATAATATTGCCCTTTCAGTCTGCCCCCTTTTTCAAAAAGGGCAAGTTTACTGCGTACTCCTGCTTGTCACTCGCGAGAACAAGTTTCTGCACATTCCTAACTTCTCACACAAGAGGCCGCCCCCACAGCAAACGCGGCGCCGCATAAGCGGCGCCGCGCATTTTAGTCATACTTTCTATCCATCCCGCCTCACTCACAAAGCCAAGGCTGTGAATAGGCCGGTTCAATCCAATCCGGCAGGGGCATCAGATAAATATCCAGCACAGTATGGGTCCGCCAAAGGACACTGCGCTTGTAAATGGTGCTGCCGCTGTGCCATTCATAATATTCGGCGTCCTCCGGCAGCTCCGCACCGGAAGTCACGATGATCCCGTTTTCCCGGTCGCCAAAGTTCCAGGACATCAGCCCTTCGGGCCCCGCTTTCATCTGGGACCGCCCGCCGATCATATGGTAGCGCTCCGGGAACACCTCGTCCTTCAACCATAAGCTCATGCACCACTCGCCCGCCCGGTCCGACAGCAGCAGGGCCATATAGTCTTTTTCCGTCGTATGTTCCCGGACCCGCAGGCTCTGCCTGTTGAAACGGGTCTTTGCGCCCTGTTCCTCAAAGTAGTCCGCCGTCGCCTCGGCCAGGGCCTCGAAGTCATGGCCGCTGACGGAGGCGAAATAGTGTTCCCGGCGCACCGCCTGCTCCTGTTCCGCCCGGGCCTGTTCCCGCTGGGTCTGGACGAACATCCCGATTCCGATGACCACCGGCAGGAGCACCGCCGCCGCCGCCAGCAGCCAGGCCGTCCATTTCCATTTGCGTTCCCGCTTCATGCTCTCCATAATTTGTCCTTCCGCCTCGCCGGGCAGCTCCTCCACGGTCAGCTCCTTCCCGCTGAGCAGCTCGCTGACCGACAGTCCCAAAACCTCGGACAAGGGCTCCAGGCTGTCCAGCCCGGGCATCCCCCGTCCGGTTTCCCAGCGGCTGACGGCCTTGTCAGTGACGTGGAGCCGTTCCGCCAGCTCCGCCTGGCTGAGGGCCAGGCTCTTCCGCCGGGAAGCGATCAATGCGCCGGTAGCTTTTGTATCCATCACGATCAACTCCTTTGGCAGCAGTATCCCACAACGCCGGAAAAATGTCACCCTATGAATCGTAGAATCTGCTTTTTCCAGGACTTTGGGGACCCACTAGGGAAAGAGTGGGGCGAATGGTGCGGTTTGGCAGAAAGAAAAAGTCCCCTTTGGAAAGGGGCTCCCGGCGAAGCCGGGTGGGGATCGTTTCGGGGCCTTCCTTCTATTGAAAGGCTGGCAAGCGGTGCGGTATCATTCGATGAATCTTATCTCCACAAAACCATTCTCATTCTTTTTGCACCATTTGTCTTTATTTTCTTACGATTGATTTGCACTTTAAACAGGCCCCAAGCGCCCGTAGCGGGCGGCGGCATCCCGAATCTCCGCTTGGAGCTCCGGCGTCAGGTCCGTGGACTTTACGCGCCAGAGCCAGTTGACGCCGACGGTGGAGGGGCGGTTTATGCGGCTTCGGTTGTCCAGGCCCAGGTAGTCCTGGAGGGGGACCACGCAGAGCTTGGCGGCACTGCGCATGATGAGGGCGATGAGGGGGCGGTACAGCTGGAGCTGGGGGGTGTGAAAATCGCAGAGGTAGCTCCGGACCGTCCGGCGCTCCGCCGGGGTGATGCTGTCCAGCCAGCCGGTGAGGGTCTCGTTGTCGTGGGTGCCGGTGTAGGCCACGGCGTTCTCCGGGTAGTTGTGGGGCAGGTAGTCGTTGGCGGAGCCGGTGTCCCGGGCGTCAAAGGCAAATTCCAGGACCTTCATGCCGGGAAAGCCGCTGTCCCGCACCAGCTGGCGCACGGAGTCCGTCACATAGCCCAGGTCCTCGGCGATGACCTCCCGGCGGCCCAGGACCTCCTCCACCCGGCGGAACAGCGCCATGCCGGGGCCCGGCTCCCAATGGCCGTGGACGGCGCTGGTCTCGCCCTGGGGAATGGAATAGTAGGCGTCGAAGCCCCGGAAGTGGTCGATACGGGTCACGTCGCAGAGCCGGAAGCTATGGCGCAGACGGGCGATCCACCAGGCGTAGCCGGTTTCGGCGTGGCGCTCCCAGCGGTAGAGGGGATTCCCCCACAGCTGGCCCTCAGCGGAG
>CAQVQZ010000005.1:0-27561 GCA_948902155.1 uncultured Oscillibacter sp. | reverse complement strand
CCATCCGGCGGACAGCCTGCCACCGCCACGGGGCGGCGCTGGTCATCCAGCTGGAACAGGTCCGGATTCGCCCAGACGTCGGCGCTGTCCATGGCCACGTAGATGGGGATATCTCCGATGATTCGGATGCCCCGGCGGTTGGCGTAGTCCTTGAGGGCGCGCCACTGCTGGAAGAACTTGTATTGCAGGTACTGCTGGAACTCGACGTCAAAATACAGCTCCCGGCGGTAGTAATCCATAGCGTTGTCCCAGCGGAAGCGGATGTCCTCCGCCCACTCCGTCCAGGGCGCGCCGCCGAAGCGGTCCTTGACCGCCATGAACAGGGCGTAGTCCGACAGCCACCAGGCGTTTTCCTCCACGAACTGCCGGTAAGCCGGGTCCCGGCTGACGTTCGCCCGCTGATAGGCCAGGCGGAGCAGGGGGAGGCGGTGGCGGTACAGCTTTTCGTAGTCCACCCGCTCCCCGCCGCCCAGGTCCGCTCCATCGCACTCCGCCTGGGTGAGGACGCCTTCCTCGATCAAGGACTCCAGGCTGATGAAATAGGGGTTTCCGGCGAAGGTGGAGAAGGACTGAAAGGGGGAGTCGCCGAAGCTGGTGGGGCACAGGGGAAGAATCTGCCAATAGGTCTGGCCCGCGCCCCGGAGCCAGTCCACGAAGTCATAGGCGCTTTGGGAGAAGCAGCCCACGCCGTACTTGGACGGGAGGCTGGTGATGGGGAGCAAAATACCGGCGGTTCGGTTCACAGGACGGCCTCCTCTCCGGCGGTCTCCGCCAGGACGGCATAGTGGTCGGAGACGACGGGGCCGTGGGTCCCGTTGAAGAGGACCTGGGAGCGCCGGACGGGCACGGGCTCGCTGCACCAGATATAGTCGATGCGGAACCCGCCGCCGGAAGCGCTCTCCCAGCCGTCGATGGGGCCTTTTACGGTGACGCCGCCGTCCCGCTCCCCGGCCAGCAGATAGCTGTCCTGCCAGCCGGAGGACCGGACCAGGTCATAGCCCTGGTCCCGGATGTGGGCGGGGGAGTTGAAGTCCCCCAGCAGCCAGACGGGGCCCGCCGCCCGCTGCTCCGCAAGACCGGATTCCAACCGGGCCCACTGGGCGGAGAAGGGGTTCGCGTCCTCCCACCAGCCCAGGTGGACGGAGTAGTACCAGTCGTTTTTGCCCTCCAGGCGAACACCCAGAGCCTTGCGGGTCCGCCAGTCCTGGTAGTCCCCGGCGGCGCTGACCAGCAGGGACCGGGTTTCGGCGATGGGGGCGGAGAGGCTCAGCAGGGCCAGGCCCTCGTCGTACTTCCCGTAGCCCAGCTTGATGGGAAGCCAGGTCCAGGAGCAGGAGAGTCCGGCGGTCCGGAGCAAACGGGCGGCGTTGGCGGCGTAGTTGTCCCGCCGGAGGGGGATGCCGCTGGGGGTGGGGACATACCCCTGCCGCCCAGGGCCGTCGATGGGGGCGGCGGTCCGGCTTTGGTTGACCTCCTGGAGGGCAATCAGGTCCGGGCGCACCTCCGCCGCGAAGGCGGCGAACCGCTCCAAATTCTGTTCCGCGTCCTCCCCCTGGAGGCTGTGGGCGTTGAATGTCAGCAGTTTCATAAAACACAAACCTTTTTTTGAGAGTGAAGAGTTGAGAGTGGAGAGTGAAGATGACGGTTCCTGGGGGCTTATCTCCACTCTTCGCTCTTCACTCTCCACTCTGGATTTTAGAGGATGTCGTTGATGTCCGATTTCAGGACGTCTGCTTTGGGGCCGTAAACGGCTTGGATGCCTTGGTCCTTTTTGACGAGGCCGAGGGCGCCTTCGGCTTTCCAGGCGGGGAGGTCCGCCACCTTGGAGGGGTCTTTTACCGTGACCCGGAGGCGGGTCATACAGGCGTCCACCAGGGTGATGTTTTCACGGCCGCCCAGCAGGGCGATGATGCGCTCCGCCTGACCGCCGCCGGACTTGGCGGCTCCGCCGGAGGCGGGGGCGTCGGACTCGCCGGCGTTTTCGTCGGTGTAGTTGCCCAGACGGCCCGGGGTGGCGAATTTGAATTTGCCGATCATGAAGTAGGCCACGGCGTAGCCCACCACGAAGAAGACCACGCAGCAGATCAGGAAGTTGATGATGTCGCCGCCCAGGCCCGCTTTCAGGCTCATGGGCACACGGGTCAGGAACTCCAGGTTGCCGAAGGAGTGGAGGCGGAGGTGGAACAGGCCCGCCATGGCGAAGGCGCAGCCCTGGAGCATCGCGTAGGCCACGTAGAGGGGCAGGGCGCAGAACATGAACATGAATTCCAGGGGCTCCGTCACGCCGGTGAGGAACACCGCCAGGGCCGTGGAGAGGAACATGGAGCGGTAGTTTTTCCGCTTGTCGGGGTCTACCCGGCGGTACATCGCCAGGGCCACGCCCAGGAGAAGGCCCGTCGCGCCGATCATCTGGCCCACCTTGAACCGGGCGGGGATGACGGTGGCCATCAGGTTCTCATAGGAGGCAAGGTCGCCCACGTCCTTGAAGTTGATGAGGTCCGTCACCCAGGCCAGCCACAGGGGGTCCTGGCCGAAGACCTCGCTGCCCGCGTTGATGCCCGTCTGAATCATATACGTGCCGCCGAAGGACGTGTAGTTCATGGGAATGGTCAGCATGTGGTGCAGGCCGAAGGGGAGCAGCAAACGCTCCAGGGCGCCGTAAATGAAGGGGGCCAGCACCGGGGAGGTGGAGGAGGAGTTGGCGATCCAGATGCCGAAGGCGTTGATGCCCGACTGGACCACCGGCCACACCAGGGCCATGACCAGGGAGATCACCACCGAGTAGGCGATGACCGCCAGGGGCACGAAGCGCTTGCCGTTGAAAAACGCCAGGGCGTCGGGGAGCTTGCGGAAGTTGTAATACTTATTATACACCACGCCGCCCACAAAGCCGGAGATGATGCCCACAAAGACGCCCATGTTCAGGGCCGGGGCTCCCAGGACGGAGGTGAAGTAGTTCTCTACCAGCATCTCCTGGCCCAGGAAGGAGCGGACCACCGCGCCCTCCTCCGCCAGCATGGTGCTGGTGACGCCGAAGACCGCGCCGGTGATGCAGTTGATGAGGACGAAGGAGATGATGGCGGCAAAGGCGCCGCCCGCCCGTTCCTTGGCCCAGGAGCCGCCGATGGCCGCGGCGAAGAGGATATGCAGGTTGTTGATGATAGCCCAGCCGATGTTTTCCATGGTGCTGCCGATGGTCATGACGAAGCCGACGTCCCCGCCGGCCATCTGGAACAGCTTGCCGATGGAGAGCATCAGTCCGGCGGCGGGCATGACGGCGATGACCGTCATCAGCACCTTGCCCAGCTTCTGGAGGAAGTCGAAGTTGACGCCCAGGCGCTTGCCTGTGTCCACGGGCTGTTTTTTGGGTTCCGCAGCTTCCGCGGGCTGAGGGGCGGCGGGCTGGGCGGCGGGCTCCGTCAGGGTCAGGACGGTGCTCCCCACCTGCACCGGGCCGGTGACGGCGTGCATCTCCAGGCCGTTCGCGCCGTCGCAGATCAGGACGGGGGTGATGGGATTGATGTTCTTGCTCCGCAGCAGGTCCAGGTCGACCTCGGCCACCAGGTCCCCGGCCTTCACCGGGTCTCCCGCCTGGACGCGGGGCGTGAAGCCCTCGCCCTTCAGGGCCACGGTGTCCAGGCCAAAGTGGACCAGGACCTCCAGGCCGTCCTTCGAGGTGAAGCCGTAGGCGTGGAGGGTCTCCGCTACGGAGGAGACCTCGCCGTCTACCGGGCTGTAGATTTTTCCCTCCGTAGGGATGACGGCCAGGCCGTCGCCCAGCACTTTCTCGGAGAAGACTTCGTCGGGGACCTGCTCCAGGGGGACCGCCGTGCCGTTGAGGGGGGAGAGCACGGCTGCTTTTGTCGCGGCTTCCATTTCCGATCGCGCTCCTTTCTGGTTCTTCTGCAGCCAGGCGGCGGGATGACGCATCGCCCGTGCATTTGTTGCAGAAATTTTCTGCAATTAGAATGGATCAATTGCATTGATATTTCAAGTGGTTCGGCGGCAGTTTCTTGCAATTCTACCTTTTGCATAGTTTTACCGTTTGGATTTAGCGGTATTCACGACAGTTTCCGGCGTTTGCGTTGGAAAATTCGTGCAAATGGCCGGGCGCGCGTTGACAGATGGGGAACGGGGGGATATAATGCAGTTGCAGGAATAAAAACCAGATTTTTCAGAAAAGGAGCGCGGCTTATGGCGGTGACTATCAAAGACGTGGCGGAACTCGCGGAGGTATCCCCCTCCACCGTGTCCCGCGTGTGCAACGACAATCCCTCCATCAGCAGGGAGACCCGAGAGAAGGTCCGCCGGGCCATGTCGGAGCTGGGCTATGAGCCTGCTCCCTCCTCCGCCGCCGTCCCGGAAGCCAGGCTGGTGGGGGTCGTGCTGCCCCCTGCTTCCCGGATGACCTACGAAAACCCCTTCTATTTAAAGACCCTCTGGGGCATCAGCCAGTTTTGCAGCCGGAGGCGCTACACCGCCGCCATCATCGCCGGGCGGGACGACGCGGAGATTCTGGAGGCCCTCCAGGCCATGCACCAGGGGGGCCAGCTGGCGGGGGTGGCAGTGCTCTACTCCAAGGCCGGGGACCGGGTGGTGGAATACCTCTGCGAGACGGGGCTGCTTTACGTGCTGATCGGCAAGGCGGACCAGCTGGCGGGGCAGACCATCTGCATCGACAACGACAACCTGTCGGCGGGGCGGGAGGCCACGGATTACCTTTACAACCTGGGGCACCGGAAGATCGCCTATCTGGGCTGCGACGACATGTTTTTCTACTCCGCCGAGCGGAAATCCGGCTATCAGCTGTCCATGCTCCAGCACGGGCTGCCGGTGTCGCCGGAATACTGCGTGGAGGTGAAGGAACTGGCCGGGGGGGAGCTGCCGGTCCTGGAGGCGCTGCTGCGGCAGGCGGAGCGGCCTACGGCGGCGGTGGTCAGCGACGATATCCTGGCTGTGGCCCTGGAGCGGACGTGCATCCGGATGGGGCTGTCCGTACCGGGGGACTTGTCCATGATTTCCTTCAACAACTCGCCCTTCGCGCAGCTGACCTCGTTTCAGCTGACCTCGGTGGACATCAATTCCTTCCAGCTGGGGTTTGAGGCGGCGTCTCAGCTCATCAACCATGTGGAGAATCCCAATCTGCTGGCGGCGAAGATCATCGTGCCACATTATATCGTGGAGCGGAGCAGCTGCCGGAGATGGGAGGGGTAGGCGCAGAGGGACGGATGGAATAGGACCGCTTGAAGATGCGGGCGGTTGGCAGCTTTCCCTACACGAGTAAACCCTTCCAATACAAAGAAGAAGCCCCACCGTCGTCGCCAAAGGCGACGACGGCGGGGCTCTCCATACCTTTCAGCACCTGCTTACAGAATCTCGTCCAGAGTCAGGACCTCGAAGCCCTCGGCTTTGCCCTTGAGCTTCACGCTGTCTCCCAGGGAGGTCACGCGGATGCGGCCCTCCAGCTGGTCCGCCACCGCGCGGGAGATGTAGATCGTTCCGCCGGGGGCATTGGCCTCCAGGCGGGCGGAGGTGTTCACCGTGTCGCCGATGGCCGTGTAGTCCATCCGCTCCGGGGAGCCGATGTTGCCCACGACCGCGTCGCCCACGTGGACGCCTATGCCGAAGGACACGGTTTGTCCGAATTGCTCCAGCAGTTCCTTGGACAAAGCCTCGGAGCCGCTGACCATGTCCCGGGCCGCCTTCACGGCCTGCATGATATAGTCCTCCTGAGGCAGCGGCGCGCCCCAGAAGGCCATCGCCGCGTCGCCCACAAATTTGTCCAGCGTGCCGCCGTTTTTCAGGATGCAGTCCGCAATCAGGGTCAGGTAGCGGTTCAGAATCTCCACCACCTGCTTGGGTTGAAGACGCTCGGACATGGTGGTGAAGCCCCGGACGTCCACGAACAGCACGGCGATGTTCGTCAGCTTGCCGCCCAGCTCCAGGGCCTCGGAACCCTCCTTCAAAATCTCGTTGACGATCTCCGGAGCCACGTAGCGCTTGAAGGTGGCGGTAACCCGCCGCTTCTCCAGGGCCGACTGGATGTAGTTCAGGGCAATGCAGCCCACGTAGAGGACCGTGACCCCGATGGGAAGCCAGATCACATGCAGCACATAGCCCTGGTGGTACAGCAGCCTGGTCAAACCCAGCCAGCCGCCGCACAGCGCCGCCCACACCACGGTGGACGCCACCACGCTCCGCTTCCAGAACACCGCGAAGGACGCCAGCAGCACCGCCAGCAGAATCACCAGCTGGACGGCCTTGCCAACCTCCTGCTTATGCTCGCCCAGCAGCAGGGCCTGGACGGCGTTGGCCTGGAACTCCACGCCGTACATGGGGCGGGTCCGGTCCGCCGAGGTGACATAGTTATCCTGCAGGCCCACGGTGTAGGGGCCGATGAAGACGATCTTCCCGGCGAAGTAGTCCGCCGGAATCTCCCCCGCCACCAGGTCCGCCACGGAGATGCCGCCGTCGAAATCCCCCGGCTCGCCGGTGAAGGGCAGATACCAGAATCCGTGGCTGTCCGTGGGCGGAAGGTCCACGGGGTCCAGGCCGTGGTAGTCCCAATACTTTTGGGTCGCCGCCAGGGCCAGGGAGGGCATCCGCCGCCCGTCGGGCAGGTCCAGGTGGAGCATGTGGTGCCGGAGGATGCCGTCCTCATCCAGCATGGCATTGATGTGGCCCTGGTCCGTGGCCTCCCGAAGGGCCTGGAAGGGCTCCTCAAAGCCCAGCACCGCGAAGCGCTGCCACTGGAACGTCTCTCCCTCGCCCTCCACGAAGGTGTCCGCGAACTGGGCCGCGCAGGCGGTGACCACGTTGCCGTAGGCCCCGGCGGCTTCCGCCAGCCACTCGTCGGCTCCGGGGTCCGTCTCGCCCACGTAGAGCACGTCGATGGCAATCGCCGCCGGGCGGCAGTCCTCGGACTCGTTCAGGGCCTCGATGGCCATGGCGATGACGTCCCGGCCCCACTCCTGATAGGGGCCGATCTCATCCACCGCCCGCTGGTCGATGCCCACCAGCACGATGTCCTCCTCCGGGGCGCTGCGGCTCTGATACCACGCGTCCGAAGCGGTCCAGTCCGCCTTGTCCAGCAGGCCGGAGGCCGCCAGCAGCGTCATCAGCACCGCCGCCGCCAGGGCCGCCAGAGGCGTCCGCAGATTCTGTTTCATCTACCGTCTCCTTTCCGTCAGCGCAGGGGCAGGGCCAGAAGCTTCCGGGCGAAGGTATCCGAAATGTACAGCGTATCCCCCTGAATCAGCAGCCCGGTGGGCGACACGGGGAACAGGGCCTGGATGTCCCTGGGGTCCCGGGAGAGGATGGTGGTCACCCGGTCGTTTTGGATTTTCCGGATGGTTCCGTTGTCCGTGTCCGCCGCGTAGACCGTGCCGTCCTTGTCCACGGCCACGCCCTTGGGTCCGGAGAAGCCCGCCTGGCCCGCCGGGCCGTCGGCGCTGCCGGCGCTGCCGCTCCCGGCCACCACGGAGACGTTTTTATTCCCGTCGATTTTCAAAATCCGGTTGCCGCCGCTCTCGGCCACGTACAAAATGCCGTCCTTCCAGCAGAGCCCCATGGGCTCCGCCAGGCCGGAAGCCAGGGTGGTCACCTCCCCCTGGGGAGTGACCTTCTTCACCGCGCCCTGGAAGGTCTCGGCCACGTAGAGGTTGCCCTTGTTGTCCGCAGCCAGGCCGGTGGGGTGGTTGAAGCGGACGCCCAGGTCCGTCACGTCGGTGCGCTTGCCGTCCCCGGCGGGGCGGAGGAAGCGGACCACGTTGTTCTCCGTGTCCGAGACGGCCCAGCCGTCCAGGAAGGGGGCGACGGCCCAGGGGTCCTTGAAGATGCTCTTGGGCAGGGTGTCGTCGTGGTAGCCGCCCACGGGCTGGCCATAGGGGTCCTCCACAGTGTCCGCCCCGGCGTAGGGGATGCTCTTGCCGTCCGCCACCCGCCAGATCACCTTGTTGTAGCCGTCGGTGACCAGCAGGGAGCCGTCCGCCATGGCGGCGACGCCGCAGGGCTGGCACATGACGTCCATGGCGCTGACCTGGGTGGCTGCGGCGGGGGCGGAGCTGGCGGTGTAGTTCATCAGGACCTTGGCCATGTGGGCCCGGCTGGCACCCTCCTTGGGGGCGAACAGGTTCCCGGCCCGACCGCTCATCAGGCCGGTGGACCGGGCCCAGTCCACGGCCCCGGCGGCGTAGGAGGAGATGGCGGACTCGTCGGCGTAGTCCTCCGCCGGGACGGCGGGGCAGTCCTCATAGCGCCAGAAGACCGCCGCCAGCTGTTCCCGTGTCATGGGCATCTCGGGGCCGAAATTGCCCGTCTCGAAGCCGGTCATGTAGCCCTTCTGATTGGTCCAGATCACGGCGGGCTCGTACCAGGTCCCGGCCTCCACGTCGGGGAAGGGGTTGTCCCCCTTCACCGCCGGGGACCCGGCCACCCGATAGAGCGCGTCGGCCAGCATGCCCCGGGTCATGGGGGCGTCGGGGAGGAACTTCCCCGCCTCGCCGCCGCCCAGGAGGCCGTGCCGCTGGCAGTAGGCCGCCGCCTCGGCATACCACGCGCCCTCCGGCACGTCGGCGTAGCCGCCGGTCCCGGCGGCGAGGGCCGGGACCGACAGGGCCACCGCGCAGGCGAGGGTGAGGGCCGTGCGTTTGATGGTGTTTTTCATGGTGTTACTCCTTTTGGGGTGTTAAATGACGCCGTCTGCGCATTGGACGGTCACGCCGTCGGCGGGCGTGTAGCGCAAATCTTCCCACTGTGCTTTTGTGCCTTGGAACACGATGGTTTTGAGGGCTGTGCAGCCCTCAAAGGCGGTGGAAATCATCTTTGTCAGGTTCGCGGGGATCGTAATGGTTTCCAGACTGGTGCAGTTCTTAAACGCGATATAGCTGATTTCCCGCAGGCTGTCGGGAAGGCTGACGCTCTTCAGGGAGGAGCAGTCCGCGAACGTAGCGTTGTCAAGCTTGGTAATATTCCCTTGGATAATCACGCTCTCCAGTCCTTTACAGTCATCGAAGGAAGAGCTTTCAAGCAGCGTCACGCCGCTGGGAATGGTCACGCTCTTCAAGCTGGAGCAGTTTATAAACGCCTGGGATTTAATTGTGGTAACACTGTTTGGAAGGGTCACGCTGGTCAGGGCAGTGCAGTTTCCAAAAGCCATGGACTCAATCGTTTCCACGCCTTCCGGTATGACAATGCTGGGCAGACTCTTGCAGCCGCTGAACGCCTGTGCGGAGATGGTGGGGAAACCGTTCTTCGGCAGAGTGATCTCCGTTACGTACAAGTTGCCGAAGAATGGAAGGTCGCCGATATCCGTCACGCTGTCGGCAATTTTGATGCTGGTGGCGTTTGTATTGATAAACGCGCAGTCGCCGACGGTGGTAATGCCGTCCTCCACCACAATCTCTCTCAGGTTTGCATTCTTGCTGTACCAAGGCGAAGAGTTTGTAGTACTAGCAAAGGTATAATCCGGCATCGGTCCCGTTCCAAAGACACGCAGCTTGGTTCCGGTCTCGTCGATTTCCCAGTGGAAGCCCACGGCCTTCCACCGCGCATAAAGGGTCTGGTCGACGGCGTATACTGTGGAATCCGGGGTAACCTGTTCGCCGCCCTCCAACGCGTCGAACCAGCCCAGGAATTCGTAGCCCTCCCAGACCGGGTCCGCCGGCCAGGTGATGGTCATGCTGCTGGTGTCCCGCAGGTCCACCTTCTGCGTATCGCCGTCGGCGAACGCGCCGCCGTTGGCCTCAAAGGTCGTCAGGTAGCCCTGGCGGGTCCACTGCGCATAGACGGTGCTGTCCTGGTAGAATGTAGATACCTCCGTAATCTGCGTGCCGCCCACAGTGCTGCTCCACCAGCCGTGGAAGGTGAAGCCGAAACGGGTGGGTTCCTCCGCCGGGAGGTCTACGCGGGTATCGATCTTGGTCTTCGCCGTCTTGGTCGCAGAGCCGTCTGCCCACGCGCCCTCGTTGGCGTCAAAGGTAATGTTGTAGATTTTGACCCAGCTGGCATAGACGGTATCTGCCCGGAAGAACTCCGTTGCGGTGGTGATCTCCGCGCCGCCACCGGGGCCGGACCGCCAACAGTCAAACTCGTAGCCCTCCCGGACCGGGACTTCTGTGGGAAGGACCACATGCCCCGCCGCGTCTGTCGTGGCGGTCCGGGTCGTCGTGCCGTCGGTGAACGCGCCGCCGTTGGCGTCAAAGGTGATGGTGGCCGCTCTTTCCCACATCGACACAAGGCTGGTATCCTTCGTGAACACGTGGTCTTCCTCGTACTTCACGCCGTCGATCAGCTGGGTATACCAGCCGATGAGCCGGTAATCCACACGAGTGATCTCCGGGAAGTCCACGGTGCCGTCCGGGTTGGTCATGACGTACTTCATCCCGGTGGTTCCGTCGGCGTAGGTGCCGCCGCCGGAGTGGAAGGTGATTTTGTACGCCGACGTCCACTGGGCGTAGACCGTTGTATCCTTGGTGAAGACGTAGCTTGCGTCTACTTTTGTTCCGCCGCTGCTGGCTGTGAACCACCCGGCAAAGCGGTAGTCTCCCGTGTGGGTGGGGTCGCTGGGCGGGGGCGCGGTGCCGTCGTCTCCGGTGGGGACGGTTTTCTGCTTGGAGCCGTCGGCAAACGCGCCTTCCCCGGCGTTGAAGGTGATGGTGTAGACGTTCTGCGCCCAGTGGGCGTAGAGCGTGGTATCCTGGGTGAAGGGGTCCGCCGCCGTGACACGCGTGCCGTTCTCCGGCGCGTTGTACCAGCCGGAGAAGACGAAATTCTCCCGCGCCGGGTCCGCCGGGAACACGGCGAGGCCGGTTTCAAGATCGGTCTGGGCCGTCTTCTGGGCCGCGCCGCCGGCGAACGCGCCGCCGTTGGCCTGGAAGGTGACGGTGTAACTCGCCTGCTCCTTCCACTGGGCGTAGACGGTGGTATTGGCCTGGAACACGTGGGAGGCCGTGACCTGGGTTCCGCCCTCCGCCGCCGTGAACCAGCCGGTAAAGGCGAAGTTCTCCCGGGCCGGGTCCGCCGGGAAGACCGCCGTGCCGTTTTCGCCGGTCTGGACGGTCTTCTGGGCCGCGCCGTCAGTGAATGTGCCGCCGTTGGCGCTGAACGTGAGGGTCCAAACCGCCTTTTCCGTCCACTGGGCGTAGAGGGTGGTGTTGGCCTGGAACACATGGGAGGCCGTGACCTGGGTTCCGCCCTCCGCCGCCGTGAACCAGCCCGCGAAGATGTAATTCTCCCGTGCCGGGTTCGCCGGGAACGTCGCCGTGCCGTTTGCAGAGGTCTGAGCCGTCTTCCGGGCCGCGCCGTCGGCAAATGCGCCGCCGTTGGCCTGGAAGGCGACGGTATACGTCACCGGCGGGATGTCCTGGGGCACCAGGCTGTAATATCCCTGGGCGTCCGTTCCGGCGGAAACCTCCCAGCCGGAGGGCGCGGACCCGGCGGCGAACCGCTTCGCCTGCACCCGCGCGCCCTGGGCCAGGGTGGCCGGGCCGCTCCGGGAAAACACGCCGTCTACCACTACCCGGCCCGTGGCGCTGACGCTCAGGGACCCGGCGTTGGACAGGTCGCCCCGGAGATGCAGAGTCTCCCCGCTGGTGACGGCCACCGTGCCGTTGTTCTGGAGGCCGTCCGCCCACAGCGTGCCGTCCACCTGGAGGCGCTTGCCGGGGTAGACCTCCACGTCGATGCCGCTCTGGAGATTCACCGTCTTCCCCGCCGTCACGGTGAGGCCGGTGTCCACTTCCAGGATGTTCTTCTTCGGCGTGGTGTCGGCGGCGTCGGTGTTGGGCTGGACCGTGAGAGAGGTCCTGCCTTCCAGAAGGGCCTGGACCTCCACGTCCTTCAGCTTCATGGTCCGGGGCTTCGGCTGGGGAGTCGTGGCGCTGCTGCCGCCGCCGCTGGAGCCGCTGCCGCCATCGATGGCGGGATTCTTCGGCCCGGACGTCTGCTTCTTGGGGAACGCCTTGTCCGGGGAGGCCGTATGGGGTTGGCGGCGCTCCTGCTCTTTGATGTTGTCAATTTTCTTGTTCAGTTCCTGCTCGTCGCCGTCCTGCCGGCGCTGGGCCTCCTTGACGGCCTGGGGTGTGGCGGTTTTGCCGCCGGGGGGCGTTCCGCCGGGCATCGTTCCACCGGGGGCGCTTGTGCCGTTGGCGGCGGGACCGCCGGGGGTCTTGCCGCTGGGGTCGCCTCCGCCGTCCTTGGCCAGGTCCTTGAGGATATCCAGGCCAGTCTCCTCCTCGATCTCCTCGCAGAGGGGGACGTCCCGCACCAGCTCCGTCAGGACAAAGCCGGGGATATCGCCCTCGATGTACTTCCGCCGGACGATGTCGCACTTATCCCCCGTCCGGTCCTGGGGGTAGACGACGCAGGTCACGCTCTCGCCGCCCCGGACCTGCTCGGTCTTCACCTGGCCGGTGACCGGGTCGGTGACGGAACAGGAGACGGCGCCCTCCAGCACGAAGAGCTCCGTAGACCACTCGTCCAGCACCCGGAGCCACCCGCTGGTGCCCCGGATGCCCACTACCATGGTGGAAGTGCTGATATTCAGGGTCTCGTCTTCCTTCAGGTCCTCGGTGACGTTGAAGAAGAGGTTGCCGGAACAGGCGTTGACCTCCAGCTTCTTGCCGTCCTTGCGGACTTCCACCTCGCTGGCGGCGTCCTCCTTGATGAGCTTGGCGTCGTCCAGGTTTATCCAGGCGTAGCTCTTTTCCTCCGTTGTCACGTGGTAGCCGTTGTATAGGCGCATGTTGGTGATCTGGGTCAGCTTCTTGCCGCTGCTCTTGCTGACGGTTACCGTGCCGGTGGTTTTGCTCAGGCGAATCGTGGCGGCAGAGTCCGCCGCCATGGCCGGAACGGCTAACGAAACCATTAGGGCCACTGCCAGGAATAGAGACATGATTCTCCGTTTTCTCATAAGAATTCCTCCCCCGTGGATTAGTATAGCATGGCCGGAAATCCCTGTAAAGGCGTTTTTAGCCGCAATTCCACAGTATCCGGCTGAAAAGGTGCGCCCGGACTCCTGTCCCCCACCGGGATGGGGAGAAACGCTCCGGACAGCATAAGCCTCACGCTAAATGGTACCATCCGCGCCCCTTTTGGTTTTATATTTTCAAAAATTGCTGAAAACTTTTTTTAACGGACAGCGCGGTTTCCCGGTTGTGCCCTTCCACCGTCTGTGCTATAGTAGCATCCATACAGAAACGTCCCCAAAAGGAGGAACCCGCCATGAAGATCATCGACGCCCACCTCCACTTCTTCCCCCCGGACCCCGAGACGGAAGAGATGGCCCGGCAGGTGGGGCACCACAACAGCATCCCCCACCTCCGGCAGGCTTACGGAGAATCCGGCATCGTCCACGGCGTGGTCATGGGCAACCACAGCCTGGACCCCGCCTATCACCAGTACCCGCCGGATTTGTTCCACTACTGCGTGGGTCTGGACAGCTCCATTCAGGACGGCGGATTTCCTCCGGACTACGTGGAGCGGATCGAGGAAAACCTCTGCCGGGAGAACTGCTGCGGCGTGAAGCTCTACCCCGGCTACAACCACATCTGGCTCTCCGACCCCCGCTATGAGCCGGTTTATCGCCTCGCCGCCCGCTATGACAAGCCGGTGGCGGTCCACATGGGCCTGACGGCCTTCCCCGGCGCGCACCTGAAATACGCCCATCCCCTGGTCCTGGACGAGACGGCGGCGGACCACCCGGAGACTCGTTTTGTCATGTGTCATTTCGGAAACCCCTTCCTGGAAGCGGCGGCGGCTGTGGTGGAGAAGAACCCCAACGTGGCGGCGGACCTCTCCGGACTCCTGGAGGGGCGGACGGACCTGGACCGCTATTTTCAGGAACAGGCGGGCTACGCCTCCCTGCTCCGCACCTGGCTGACGGCGATTCAAAAATGGGACGGCATCCTCTTCGGCACCGACTGGCCCATTGTCAACCTGGGGGAGTATATCGGCTTCATCCAGCGCCTGGCGCCTGAGAAGCATTGGGACGCGGTGTTTTTCGACAACGCGAACCGCATTTATGGTTTGGGACTTTAGAACATAAAAAAGCAGGGCCAGCCGGTTGTCCGGCTGGCCCTGCTGGTTCTTGGCGCGCGGTTAGGCGGAAGGCAGTTCCGTCTCCTCGGGAGGGGTTACCACCACAGGCGGGGCCGCTTCCTCGGGAGGTTTGGATTCCTCCGGCGGCTTTGATTCTTCGGGAGGGGCCGTTTCCTCCGGTGGTTCCGTCTTTTCGGGTGGGTCTGTCTCTTCGGGCGGGTCCGTTTCCTCGGGTGGGTCCGTCTCTTCGGGAGGCTTCGTTTCTTCCGGAGGTTTTACCTCTTCCGGCGGTTTTGTTTCTTCGGGAGGTTTCGTCTCTTCCGGCGGCTTTACTTCCTCCGGCGGGTCCACCGGCTTCGGTTTCTCCACCGTGACCCGGAAGGAAATATTCTCGTTAAACGTTCCGTGGTCCTTTACCATAAAGGTGATATTCCCCCGGACCTCCGCCGTTCCAGGCTGTTCCCCGGCGGTGACGCTGCACAGGAGATACTCCCCAGGCTTCCGCGCCGCAGTGACTCCGCCGCCGTTGACGCTCCAGCTGGAGAACAGCACGGACGCGTCCCTGCCCATCTCGCAGTCGAATACGCCGTGACCGGCGGTGCTCCCCGCCTCCAGGGCCAGGTCCTCCAGGGAATAGCGCCAGTCAAAACGGTCCTGGACTTCGATGACGAGGACATACTGCTTTTGGTCATCATCCCACGCTTCAGCGGAAAGAAATACCTTTCCCGCCTTTTCCGTGGCGAAATCTCCGTCTTCCTTGACCATAAAGTTTTGGTTTCGCTCCAGAGCCACCACGTTGTTATCGGAGGAATTGTAGTATAGCTTTCCCTCCGGCAGGGTCCCTCCCGCCGCCTCGTAGGCCCGGCGGAAGGTGTCCTTGTACCCGCGCCCGGAGCAGAACCCAAAGTCCCCCAGCACGACCTCTTCCGTCTCCTTGTCATAGTCCGCCGTGACGCGGCAGGAAATCGTGTCCTCCATGATGCGCTCTCCGATACAGGTCTCTACGTTGAAGGTGACCGCTGCGGTCAGCTCTGCCTCGCCCCGCCGGAAGCCTTTCAGCAGGCAGTCCCGGTTATAGGAAGAGGAACTCAACACCTCCACCGTATCCGGGTCGCTGCTGGTAAATTCCACATCCCGGACGCGCGCCCCGGTGAGCGACATGCTGCTGATACCGTGAGGTTTTGAAGTGTCCAACAGGTTTACCCGGCAATCGTCCAGCACGTAAATCCAATCGAAGTGGTCCTGGACCTCCAGGGCCAGCACATACTGAGTTTCCGGCGCTCCTGGGTCGTAGGCGGTGATTTCCACCGCCCCGGCGGAAAGGGTGCTGATCTCCCCGGTGGGAGCCACCGCCGCCACGCTGGGGTCCGAAGACGTAAAGGTCAGAATCTCCGGCAGCTCGCCCTCCCATTTTTCATCAAAGTAGCAGCTTCTGCCATAGCCGGAGCAGTATCCGAAGCTCTCCAGCTCCTTCCTGTGCACGACCGTCTCGTCCTCCGGCGGCAGCTCCGGTTCTTCCACCTGGACCCGGAAGGAGGCTGTGGCCTTCACGGTCTTTTCGCCGTCCGGGGTCCGTACTGAAAAGGTGGCGAAGGCCCGGACCTCCGCCGTGCCGGGGCCGATGCCGGTAAGCGTACAGACGTCGCCGTTTGGCCGCTCCACCAGGACCACACGGGTGTCCCCGCTCTCCCAGGCTACCCCAATCAGCTCCGCGTAGGGCAGGGGGTCATAAACCAATTTCTGCTCCACGGAGGTCCCCGCCGGAATGGTCTGTCCCTCTGTTTCGCACTTCCAGGCAAACGCGTCCTCCACGTTCACCGCCAGCTCAAACCGCTGCCGCCCGCTGGAGGCGGTGAGCACCGCCTCGCCGGGAGCCAGAGTGCAGAACGCGCCGTTTTTCGCCGTGACATAGGCCACGGAAGGCTTGGAGGAGGCAAAAGACGCATCCTCCGGCACTTCGCCCTCCCACAGGTCAAAGAAATTGCCGTTATAGCCGTAGCCCAGGGTGACCTCCTGCCGGAGCACCGTTTCCGGCGGCGGAGGCGGAGGGGCCTCGGGCCTGGGCACCGTCACGCCCACTACGGCGGTGAGCTTCCAGGGGTCGGCCTCCACCCAGCGGGTATAGTACCGCACGTCGGCGGAGCCGGGCCCCACCGCCTGAAGCTGTCCCGTAGACAGGGCCTTGACCACGCCGGGGTCGGTGCTCTCCGCCCGACTGAGGACCTGCCCGCCGGAGAAGGGCGGCTTGTACACCATCTGCCCGGCCCGGAGGGTCCGGCGGTAGAGATAAACGCCCTGTTCGTTTGTCTTCTCATAGCCGCCCCAATCGTAATCCGGGGTCAGGGGCGTTTCCGGGAGCACGGTCACCTGGGCGATGGCCCCCAGCACATAAGGCCCGTCGGGGGCCTCACTGACGTAATAGCGCACCTCGCAGGCGCCGGGGGCTATGCCGTAGATGTACCCCGCCCGGCATCCAAGGCGGTCGCCGTCGGAGACGACTTCTTTGCAATAATAATGCCCCGAAAGGAAGGGGTAGGGGTGGTTTTCTCCGTTGGCCAGCACCTCGGCGGCGAACTTGTGGACGCCGCTCTCGTCCTTGCCGATGTACTCGCCGAAGTTCGGATTTGGACGGTACAGCACGCTGTTCAGCGGCGGTACCGGCGTGGGAGGCTTCGGGTCCACCGGCTCTTCGGGTTTCGGGTCCACGGGGTCCACGGGCTTCGGGTCGTCCGGACCCGGCGGCGTGGGGTCCTCCGGCTTGGGGTCTGCCGGACCCGGCGGCGTGGGGTCTTCCGGTTTCGGGTCTACCGGGCCCGGCGGCGCGGGGTCTTCCGGTTTCGGGTCTACGGGCCTTGTGTTCGTCCCGGAATCACTGTTGTCGTCATCGTCGCCGTCATCGTCGTCCCGATCCGCCGGTGTGCTGGGAGGGACATTGCGGGGCGGAGTTTTCTCCGGCTCCTTCTTGGCGGGCGGCGCAGGCGGGTCCGCCTGGGGCGGCACGCCGGGTTCCAGCTCTACCACCAGGACGTCCGGCGAGGAAGAATCCTCCGCCGGGGGCAGGACCTCCTCCGGCCCGTCGTCTTCCGGGTCCTCGTCCCGGAGGACCGCCGCCGGGACGCTGTCTTCGTTCGGACGATAAAACCGCTCCTCCTCCGGCCTCTCCGGAAGGACGGGAGCCATTGCCGTCCCATGCCCCCCGGTCCAGGGCGGCAGGATGTCCGCCGGGGCGGGATGGGGCGCGGTCTCCACGATCACCGCCGGAGGCGGAGGCGGCGGAGCCGGGTCCCGGCGGGCGTGCAGCACCGCGCCGCCGCCCACGCTTCCGGCCAGCACCAGCCCGGCCAGGGCCAGCATGCCCTTGTGGGACGCCGCCCGTCCGGCAACCTTGGCAAAAATAACGGAAACCGCCGTCACGCCGCCCTTGGCGGCGGCAGCGCCCGCGGCGGAGGAACCCGCGGCCCCCGCCGCTCCAATGGCCCCGGCAGCTCCCGCCGCTCCGGCGGTGAGAACCGCCTGACGGACGGCCTCCGCCGCCAGGGGGGCCAGCACATGCTCCGCCGCCTCCTGCTGGAGGAAGTAGCGCAAAAACGGCAGCGGCGAGAGGGCGTAGAGCTTGAAGCCCTGCCCGGTGTAGCGGTCCACCCCGGCCTTGATGGCCTTCCGGGCGTAATAGAGGCGGCTTTTCACGGTGTTTTCGGAGGTGCCCATGGCGGCGGCGATGTCCCGGACGCTCATTTCGTCGTAGTAGTACCCCAGCACGCAGGCCCGCTGGGCCTCCGGCAGGGCGTCCACCAGCTCCACGATCAAGCGCCGGTTTTCCTCGTTGTCCAGCACCTTCTCCGGGATGGTCTGGTCGTCGAAATTCTCATAAATATCCTGGGGGAACTCCTCTGCGGGCAGGGAGACCTCCCGGCAGTCCCGCAGCTTTTTGCAGCAGAGGTTGATGGTCATCCGGTTCAGCCAGCTCCAGAAGGCGGCGGGTTCCCGCAGGGTCTCCAGGCCCTTGAGCATGGCCATCAGGACGTCCTGGGTGGCGTCCAGGGCGTCGTCCTCATTTTTCAGAAGCTTCCGGCAGTGGTAGTGCACCTGATCCTGAACCTTCAGAATCAGGTCCTCCTGGGCCTGCCGGTCCCCGGCCCTGCTTCGTTCGATCAGTTCCTGTTCCATTTGACACCCTCCAAAAAAACGGACCCTCCCCGGTCCGGTCAAGCGCCCCCCTTGCAAAAACCGGCCTCCCCCGCTGGAAACGGGGGAAGCCGGTTTGCGTCTTGTCCGGCGGGCTTGTTGTGAACTGTTATTATAGCACAGTTCGACAATGCCCGCAAGGCTTTCTAATGGAAATTTACTTTGCCAGATCGCGATAGAGGTAGGTCACGATATCCGCTCTGGGGGACTCGCTGCCGGGCACGAAGTCCGCGCCTACGCCGTCCAGGAGGCCACTGGCGTCGGCCCAGGCGACGGCGTCGGTGAAGTACCGGCCGGAGTTGGCGGCGGCCAGGGCGCTCTCCTTGGAGGCGGAGGGCTTGCCGTTGGCCCGCCAGAGGAAGGTGACCACATGGGCGCTGGTACACTCGCCGCTGGGATTGAAAGCGTTGGCGGTCTGCCCGGCGGTAATGTTGTTCTCATAGGCCCAGAGGATGGCCTTGTAGAAGGGGCTGGACTCCGCCACGTCCCGGAAGGGATTCTTCACGGTCTTCGGCTCGGGGCACCCCTTGGCCCGCCAGAGGAAGGTGACTACCTGTCCCCGCGTGCAGGTGTCGTTGGGCCGGAACTCAGTTTCCGTCACGCCGGTGGTCACGCCGTTCTCCAGGGCCCAGAGCACCGCATCGTAGTAGTACGCGTTTTCCGCCACGTCGCTGAAGGGATTCTTGGACTCAGACGTGCTGGGCTTGGCGGGGTTGGGCTTGACGGTGGAGGTGTTGGGCCGTCCGCCGCTGTTGGAAATCACGGTGCCCGGCGTGCTGGACCCGGAGGAAGAGCTGCTGCCGGGGCGGCTGGGCTGGCTGGGCTGGAAGGGATCGCCCTTCGCCGCCACGCCGCAGAGCTTCGTGCCGTCCATGAACTTCGTAAAGACGTTTGTGGTTTCAGGCTCCGTGCCGTCGCCCTGGCGGCAGGGGAAGTTCTCCACCCTGCCGATGACCCACAGGCTGCCGTCCCACTTCTGTACGACGAGGGAAGCGCCTGGGTAGACCGCGCACACATCCGCAATATCCACCTTGCGGGGGACTGTCTGATAGTATTCGGTCCAGGCCATATCATCCGGCGTGCTGATGGCTACGGTTTTGTTTCCGCCCTCGTAGCCAAGCAAAGAATCCCGCCCGGTGGCGTTATAGCCCCAGCTGTCGAGCGTGCCGTCCTTGGTCATGGCAAAGCGCTGATACCCGTTCCGGCTCCAGATGCCCACCACGTTGTCCATGATCTTGACAGGGGTATAGGAAACCTCGTTCCCGTTGCCCGTGGAGTAGTTGGCGCCCCAGCTCCAGAGGGAGCCGTCCGCCTTGATGGCCATGCCGGGAACAATATAAACGGCGCCGTCCATCACCTTGCGCAGAGAGTTGCCCTGTCCGCCTTGATCGCGGCCCAGGAGCGGCTCCGCTTTCGGGTCCCGGGAAGCCTCTGTCCAGGACCACACGGAACCGTCGTTTTTCAGCACAAATTTGACGTAACCGGCTTCACAGATCTGCCGCACATTGTTCGTGATATAGGCCATGTCGTCCCAGGATGTGAGATTTTTGTCCGGCGTTGTGTTGATTGGGACTGTGCTCCAGACCGTTCCGTCCTTTTTCAGGATGGAACCGTCCTCTCCAAGCTGCTTCACGTTTGCTCCAATTTTGAAGACATTGTAAAAATCGCCCATATGATCCAGGATATAACAGTCGTCTTTGCTGTCAATATATCCCATCAAATTCAGCGCCTTGAGATCCAGGTCAAGCGTTCGGACGGTATTTATGAACTGCCAGTAATCCGTCTCGTTCCAGGTGACGCTGTACCACACCTTTGTGGAGCCGTCCTGCATGATGGCCGCTTCCGAGCTGAATGTCGTGGTTGGGTCCGTCATGATGCGCAGGGTGTCCGGCTTCTCCGGCGTGACGGGCTTGTCGGGCTTGATGTCCGGAGTTTTGCCGGGCAGGAGCACGTTGTCCAGAATCTTGCGGTAGGAGCCGTAGTAGGTTTCTGCCTCTATGCTACCGTTGGTCTTCCGATAGTATTTATTGCTCCAGAGGGTTCCATCCTTTTTCAGAACGACGCCATTTTTCACAGACGCAACGCCGTCCATGATGCGCTTGGGTGTGGATTGGCAGATCGTCGGCCGGTAAACGTGATAGCTTTCCGGAACGTTGAGGTCCCCGCCAGTGAAGCCAAGTTCGCCCAGCCGGTTTCCGCCCCAGGCATACAGTTCGCCGTCCGCCGTGACCGCATAGGACTGATTGCCGCTGGCGTCAGCGCAGACCACGTTGTCCATAATCTTGACGGCTTCCTTGGCCGTCGTTCCGTCAGAGGGGTCGTGGTAGCCCTGGCCCAGCTGGCACACATAGTTTGCACCCCAGCCCCAGAGACTGCCATCGTTTTTGATGACCAACATAGTAAGTCCGTCCGTGGAAAAGGCTGCTACGTCTTCCATCTGCTTGACAAAGCCCTCTTCACCCTCTTCGGCCCAAATATCCCAGTAGTAGAGGGTGCCATCCTTACTCAAGGCCCAGTTGTAACAGTCGATCTGCTTGACGTTGTCCATCATCTTGACGGCTTTCGTGTAAGGGAGATACTTCCCGTTGTTGACCTTGCCGGTAAAGACATACTCCTCCAAACCCCAGCCCCAGAGACTGCCGTCCTTCTTGAGAGCCCAATTCGAGGATTCGACCTCCGTGTTGGCGCAGAGTACATCGTCCATGACCTTGATGGGCTTGATAATATACTCGCCCGAATACATCTTGTCCGTATGCTGATCGTATCCCCAGACCCAGAGACTATTGTCCGGCTTCACGCCCCAGCAATAGCCGGAGGCAATGTAACCGCTGTCGATTTTAGCGGGGTCAGCCTGGTAATAGTAGCCGGGGGCGCTGAAAGGACGCGGGTCGGAACCGACTCCCATATTGAGCCTCGCATCCTCATCCCAGCCGTACAGAGAGCCGTCGGTGGTGACTGCCTTTGTGCTGGAGAAGGTAGACGGGGCCAGCATCGCCGTCAGGTCGCCCAGGGTGGACGGCTCATCGGGTTCCTCGGGCTTGATGTCCGGGGTCTCGCCGGGGAGGAGCACGCCGTCCAGAATCTTGGCGAAGGTGTCATTCTCCCCGTTGGTATCCGGGTCCCAGGTGGTCCACAGGGAGCCGTCGGACTTCAGGGCGCAGTTGTCCTCAATGGCCACTACGTCTTCCATTACCTTCACGATTTCCGCGTCTGCGGCAGAACGCGTCCGGAACATGGTGCCATTGGAGGTCAGGAAGTAGCAGATGCCCCGGAAGGCCGTCACGTCTACCACGTCGTCCATTACCTTGATGATCTTTTCGGCGCTGGGGACCGTATAGGCCGGACTCGTCCACTTATAGAGGCTTCCGTCCGTCTTGATGGCGTAGAACGTCTCATAGTGCATCTCGAACGCCGCTACGCCGTCCATCAGCTTGATAAGGGTATTGTTCCCCGCCTGCCGTTTAATACCCCACAGGGTTCCATCCTCTTTCAGGAACGTGAAGTCGTTATACATCTCGACAGCGGAGATCTGTTTCACGCCGTCCATGGCCTTGACCGCCTCGCTGGCATCATGCCCGCCGCCTTCCGTGCCGGGGATGAGGCCGCTCCAGGCATACAGCGAACCGTCCGGGCGGAGGATTGCCCCGCCGTTGGACGTGTCCACCGGCGAGCCGCAGACCGCGTAGAATACGTTATCCGCCTTTTTAATGGGAGGATTTTTGACTTCCCAGCCCATGTAATGATCCATATTCCGCCAGGCCCAAAGGCTGTCGTCCGCCTTGACGCCCCAGTAGGACGTAGAGACGGATTTGTAGCCGCTGTCCAGCTTGATGGGCGTGGACTGATAACGGTCGCCGCTTGGGCTGGTTTTGTCGCCGATGTCCATGTTGGAATAGTCGTAGCTCCAGCCATAGAGGTCGCCGTTTTTCAGGACAGCCTTACTGTAGACGAAGGTGGGCTGCGCCAGCGCGCAATCCTCCACCGTCAGGTCTCCGGCGGGCGGCTGGTCGGGATTATCCGGATTATCGGGATTGTCTGGGTTGTCCGGATTGTCGGGGTCGTCGGGCGTATCCGCCCCGTTGAGCACGGTCACGCCGTCCTCATCCAGCCCGTAGAAGGTGGGGGCGGACCCGTCCGTCACATACCAGACCGCCATGCCGTCGTGATAGATGGGCTGGCAGTCGGACAGCGGGGCGGCGGCGGTCTCCACGGACCCCACCCGTCCGCCGTCGGAATAGGCGGCATAGTAAAGGGTGTCGTCCGGCGTGGACCCGCTCTTGCCGTTCCACAGGACAAAGCCGCCGTCCAGGCCCATAGGAGCCAGCACGGGCGTGGAAGTCCCGCTGGAGGGAGAAATCACCTGGGCGGAGCTGGAGAAGCCGCTCTTGCTGGTGTAGCCCAGGTAGACGCTGCGGGGATTCCGGCCGCTGCCCGCGCCGTCGTAATTGAACGCGGTGACGTAGCCGCCGGAGGTCTCTGCAAGACCGCCGATGGAAGCGCCGGTGGTGTTGTTGCCGGAAGCGCCCGCGAAGTTCTGCACGATGCTGTAGTCGCAGAATTTCTGGGCATTGGCGGTAAACCCGCTCTCCCCGGCCTTCCGCATGTACCGCGTCAAGGTCGCGCCGCGGGTGTCGACCTCAAAGGGCGTGTAATTCGGGCCCATGCTCAGGCTGCCCGAGTCGCCGTGGTCCAGGCCGATGATGTTCCGGTCCTGGTCAATCAGGATGAACTGATTGAAGGAGTGGCTGATATAGCCGTAGTCCACGCACCACACGTCGTAGTAGGCGTCCGCCACATCCATGCTGTCCTCATCCACCTGCATGGTGAGGTTGGACTGATGATTATGTCCGTCGTCAGACCGGTACATCTCGTGGCAGGTCCGGATATAGAGGTATCCGCCGTACTCCGCGCAGCGGAGGGAACCCGCGTCAAAGGGCACGGTGGTATTGGCCCCGTTGAGGCTGGCCTCGCCCTCATAGCGCCAATCCTTGGAGTATTTCTCCACGCGGATGACCTCTGCGCCGTCATTTTCGCCGCTGTTGTTCTGACCGGAAATGACGAAATTGGCGTCCTCCCCGGCGAAGAACCCGCCCCAGACCGGCAGGCCCGGCTCGATGGTCCGGCTGTCCGCCAGCTCATAGGAGCGGTCGTAGTCCTCAATGACCAGCTCGCCGCCGGTGTACTCCACCCGCGTCACGCCGCCATCGCCGTTCTCATACAGGTAGGACGTCACGACGTTGCCGTAAGTCGTGTAGTCCTGCCGGTTGATGTTCCGTGATTCCACGGGACTTCCCGCCGCCGAAACGGCCGGTGACAGCGTCAGCAGCAGCGAGAGCGTGCAGAACAGAGCTGTCAGGCGTTTCCAAAGTCTGTTTCTCATTCAAATCCTCCTTTTCTTTGGGCAGACTTGCCAAAGGCAAATTCGTCCTGATATACATAAGTACCATAAAACGCCGTCCGGGTTTTATCAGGAGGCAAAATTTTTCCAAACCGATCAGGAGGTATTCTTATGAACTACGGCTATGTCCGCGTATCCGCCAAGGATCAGAACGAATCCCGCCAGCTGGCCGCGCTGGCTAAAGAAGAGATTCCCCCGGCCAATCTCTACCAGGACCGGCAGAGCGGCCGGGACTTCAACCGCCCCGCCTACCGCCGCATGCTCCGCCGCCTGCGGCCCGGCGACGTGCTGTACGTCCTGAGCATCGACCGCCTGGGCCGGAACTACGACGAGATTCTGGAGCAATGGCGGCTCATCACCAAGAAAAAGGGGGCGGACATCGTGGTCCTGGACTTCCCCCCTCCTGGACACCCGCGCCAAGCTGGAGGGCCAGGAGCTGACGGGCCGCTTCCTGGCGGACCTGGTCCTCCAGATCATGGCCTACGTGGCCCAGAAAGAGCGGGAGAACATCCGCCGCCGTCAGGCGGAGGGCATCGCCGCAGCCAAGGCGGCGGGCCGCCGCTGGGGGAACTGTGCCATTCAGCGTCCAGCGGAAGCGGACGGCTACGCCGCCCTCTGGCGGGAGAAGAAGATCACGCTGGAGGAGATCGGCAAGCGCCTGGGCGTTTCCCGGAGCACGGACTACAGATTCGTCCGAAACGGCGAAACGCCCCCTCCGCCAGGGGAACCCCTGACAGAGAGGGCGCAAACGCCGTCTTAAGGAAGCTAACTCCATTTTCGAAGCAAAATCCGGTGTCCCTTATCCGCCAGCAGCCGGAACTCCTTAGTTCGGTGGTAGAGGACGAAATAAGCCAGATTCACCAGAACCCCGCAAATCGCCAGCCGTTTCACGCACACGACCCACAGCCCTCCGGCAGCATTCCGGCACAGCAGGTCCACGCCGAACCACAGCAGGAATGTGACGGAGGCATAGACCCCATACCGCAGGAAAAACCGCTTGGCCGGACAGCCCAGACTGTGCCGGTACAGCACCAGCGGCTCCACCCAGAGAGGGACGCAGACCGTGCTCACCAGCGTCCCCAAAAAGACGCCCACCGTCCCCAGCTTCCAGCCCAGCAGGATGGATACCGCCAGGTTCACCGCCGCCTCCGCCAGGGACTGGTAACGGTCGTACCAGAACACCCCCAGAGAATCCCGGAAGGTGTGGGTAGCCTCCCGCATGCCGGTCAGGTAGAAGTTCAGGCACAGCACCAGAGTTACATCTTTGGTGAATACATAGTGCTCCCCGAACACATGGCCCACGAAGGGGTCTATAAGCTCGTAGAGGCAGATGGCGGCAAACCCATAGACCCACTGTCCCAGGAAGAACGCCGCCTCAAAAATCCGCCGGACCCTGGCCGGGTCCGTCTCCACCCCCAGGTTGCCCACGCTGGCGGTGATGCCCTGGAAAACCTGCTGGAGCACCTGCCGGATGGAGCCGATGATCAGGTAATAGTTCGAGTACAAGCTGTTGCTGATGATTCCCACCAGGGAGGACAACAGCAGGTTGTCCGTGTTCTTGACCATCACCAGCCCGATTTTGTGCATCAGCATGGCCTTGATGTTCTGGAAAATCGCCCTCCGCCCCTCCGCCGGAAGGAGTTTCGCATCCTTCTCTTTCAGATAGGGAAAGCGTTTGTTCGCCAGGGCGGAAATCGTCATGTTGTTCAGCGCCGTACACAAAATCATCACGGAGACGAACAGCATGAAATTCCGGTTGGTAAGCAGCACCAGGATTTGCAGCGCGTTCTGCAAAAGCGCCGCGCCGGTCTGGCACAGCGTTTTGATGTACGACAGCTGGTGGGCAATTACCAGAGTCTGCTTGTAAATCATCAGGTAGGACAGCACGGAGTTGCACAGGTACAGCAGATAGATCAGCGTCAAATGCTCGATTTCCGGCGGGTCCTTGATGAGCACGCCCATAAAAGGGATGACCAGCAGTCCCCCCGCCAGCACCACGCAGGCCACAACCCAATAGAAATGCCGGAACATCCGCATCAGAGACTTCTGCTTTTCCACATCCCCTTCGGCCACCGGGCGATAGAGGGCGTAGGTGATGGCGGTCTCGGCTCCCAGCTCCGAGAGGGCCAGCACGCTGAGGATGTCGGAAAATAAGACGTTGATGCCCACATATTCCTGACGGAGCGTATGGGTAAAGACCACCCGTGTGCAGAACCCCGCAAGAATCATCAGCATCCTGCCTATGACCGCGGCGGCGGTGTTTTTGGCAGAATACTCGGTCCTGCTTTTCCCCATAGATTTGCTCCGTTTCCAAAATTTTATTCCTTAAAGGCGCTCAAAGGCCGACGCCTCCGGCAGAATCTGCTCGAACGCTTCCTGAAGCTCCCTCTGAATCCGGTCCGCGTCCGGGACCTCCGCCGCGTCGTTGATGCAGAGCATTCGGCTCTTCTGCCCCCGGATGGTCCGCAGCAGTCCCTCGTGGTCTTCTCCCAGTCCGTAATAGGACAGGTCCTTCCGCACGTTCCGGGGCCGGAAATTGCCGGTCAGCTTCTGCCACTCTCGGAAGAGATACGGCGTCAGGTCGTTCCGGCTCCGGAAGCGGTTTGCCGACATCTCCGTCAGCCATTCCCCTTCCTTCTCCCAAATCTCCCGGAAAGTCTCCACGCAGTAGGCAGAGGGCCCGTGGACCGTGTAAAGCCCCGTAAACCTGGGAAACGCCAGCTCCAGCAGATTGTAGAAAAAGTACAGCGGCGGATAACCCAAATGGAAATAGCTCCCCGGCTGCCGCCCGACATTTTTCCGCTTGTCGAAGTATTTGCTCAGCACAATGGTGTTGTTCAGCAGAAGGTAGGACATGACCGGATTCTCTGGGTTTGCCACCACCGGCTGAAACGCCAGCATATCCCAAGGCTTTCCCCCGGAGAAAAAGCAGTCCGGTCCTACGGGACGGAGCAGATACATGTCGTCGTTGAAGTACACGAAGCGCTCCGCCAGGCCCAATATCCGGTGCATATAGATTTCCAAAACGTTGCTGTTGAAGGTCGGCAGATACTCCTTGGGGATATAATCCTCATGCCGCACGATCTGCAGCCTGGGGTGCTCCGTATTCAGCCAGGGCGGCAGATGCCCCCAGGTGATGAAATGGACCCGCCGCACCCAGGGCGCGAATTTCTCCACGCCCCGGAACCAGTAACGCAGCAGTCCCCAGTCCCGGTAGCGGCACTCGCCGTCGTCCACGCCGGTCTCCCCGCAGAACCGGGCCCGCTCCCGCCGCCAGGCGGGGTCGCCCCCGTCCACCCAGGTAACCGCAAAATCGATTTCCTGTTCCATACTCAACCCCCCGCATATGTCACCCGGCCCAGGCTATAGCCATACCGTCCCGGCCCCTGCTCATTGCCGAAGAGAATGCGGGTGCTAGTGGCCTTATCCTTCAATTCCAGGAACACCTCCCACTCCCCCTCTTCCAGCTCCGACAGCGGAACGTTGTACAGCAGAGTCAGCGTCTCCCCGGACTCCGTTCCTCCGGTCAGCCGCCGCACATCCTGGGGAAACACATGAGTGATCTTCTTCCCGCTCTGCCCGTTCCAAAGCACCACCGAGGCCACGGCCTCCCTGTAAAGCGGCGCAAACCCCACGTTCTGGATGTTCACCGCCACAGACAGTGCCTTGAGCGCCTTGTTGTACTGCATCCGCGCCTCCCGGATCACCAGCCGGTAACCCAGATGCCGCTCGACGTAGGTCAGCCCGTCCATCCCGTTGAAGCAGCCCTTTTCGAAAATCTTCTCCCCGGCCCACTTTTTCAAAACCGCCCCGTCGTGGTCCCGGTTCAGGTAGGTGACATGCATCGCCGCCAAATCTTTGACGGCGTTCTTCAAATCGTTATACGGATTGTCGACGGTAACCTCCCCGCCGTTGGGCGCCAGCCGGCACAGGATATTCTG